>CAMDCC010000011.1 GCA_945889545.1 Bifidobacterium breve
AGCTGGTCACCGCACTCCCGAAGGCGGAGCTGCATCTGCACATCGAGGGCACGCTCGAACCCGAGTTGATGTTTGAGCTCGCGGCGCGCAACCAGGTGGCGTTGCCCTATCCCGACGTAGAGGCACTGGGACGCGCCTACGTGTTCGAAGATCTCCAGTCGTTCCTCGATATCTACTACGCGGGATGCCGAGTGCTCCTTGCCGAACGCGACTTCTACGACCTGACGATGGCCTATCTCCGGCGGGCCGTGGCCGACGGCGTGTGGCACGCGGAGATCTTCTTCGATCCGCAGACGCACACCGAGCGTGGCGTCTCGTACAGCACCGTTGTGGATGGCATCCGGGGCGCCCTGCGCGACGGCGAGCGCGAGTTCGGCATCACGTCACGCCTCATCCTCTGTTTCCTGCGCGATCTGAGCGCAGAGGCCGCCATGGCCACGCTGGAGGACGCGCTCGCCTATGGCGAGGGGATTGTCGCGGTCGGGCTCGACTCGGCCGAGGTCGGGCACCCTCCCGAGAAGTTCCGTTCGGTGTTCGATCGGGCTCGTGCGGAAGGGCTGCTCACGGTGGCGCATGCGGGGGAGGAAGGTCCGCCGGAGTACATGTGGCAGGCGCTCGATCTGCTGCACGTCGCGCGCATCGATCACGGCGTCCGCTGCACCGAGGACGACCGACTCGTCGAGCGGCTCGTGAACGAGCAGATCCCGCTCACGGTGTGCCCGTTGTCGAACGTGAAGCTGCGGGTCTTCGCGTCGCTGGAGCAGCACAACCTCGGCGCCTTGTTGCGTCGAGGTGTGCGAGTGACGGTGAACTCCGACGATCCTGCGTACTTCGGCGGGTACGTGGCGAAGAACTATGCGGACACCGCTCGCGCTCTGGCGCTCACGGTCGATGAGGTCGTCGAGCTGGCACGTCACTCATTCCGCGCGTCGTTCCTGACCCCATCGGAGCAGCAGCGACACCTCGACGAGATCGACGACCTCGCGGGTGCGATCTAACGGCTTTCTGCGGAGCTACTGGCTCCGGGACCGCTCGGACCGCTTGGCGTTCTTTGCCGCGCGCTTCTCTTTGAGGGACTTGCCCTGCTTCTTGTCGGTGTTCTTCTTCGGTGACTTTTCGGCCATGCGCAGAGAATAGGTCGCGCTTTCGACCGAACCGCGTCATATCCGGGGCCGAGCACCGGGTTGTGACCCATCCCCGTGCCGCCTACCCTCCGCGGGTCGCGTGGCGACGAGCTGCCTCGACCCTGCAGTACGAGCCAAAGGACGTGGAGTGTGCTTCTCCGCGGAAGCTGACTTCGTTGGCGCAGCCGTTGTTGGCGCGATCGGCATCGCCACGCTGGCTGAGCCACATGACCGACGCGAGCTCGCCCTGGCGGCCTTACCTCTCGGCTTCGCGTTGCACCAGGCGGCCGAAGGTGTGGCGTGGTTGGGCCTCGAGGGCCACGCTTCCCGCGCAGCGACGCACTTCGCGCTCTATGCCTACCTCGCCTACGCCTGGGTGCTTCTCCCCGTGCTCGTACCTCTCGCGGTGTGGCTTGCTGAGCCTCGGGAGGCTCGAAGACGATGGCTCGGGTGGCTGACGGCGGCAGGCGCGGTCGTCGCGTGCTACCTCGGGGCGTCGATGGCGACCAATCACCTCACGGCGACGATCGTCGGTCACACCATCAAGTACGGCGGCGCGGGTGCGCATGCCGACTACTTCACGTTGCTGTACGTGATTGCTACGTGTGGTGCATTCCTCATCTCGAGCCACCGCAGGATCATGTGGTTCGGGGTGGCGAACCTCGCCGCGGTCGTCGTGCTCGTGTGGGTGCAAGCAGAGGGTCTGACCTCGTTGTGGTGTGTGTGGGGCGCATTGGCGAGCGTGCTGGTGTACCGGCACTTCGCCGACCGATCACGAGCTGATGTGGTCGTCCCTGAGGAACGCCAGCGTGCGCGGCGCTCCTGAGGTCGTCTGCTACCGTCGTAGGGTCAGCAATCGGTTGTAAAGCCGCGACACGCCCGCTCTCCATCGGTACCGGCGTTCTTGCCTTCCGTGAGTCCCGTCCGCGTCGCGCAACTTCGCCACCGAGTTGTCGCACGTAGCCCCGAGTCGGCGCTGGCATGGAACGGGGCAGAAACCCGATGGGAGCACGACGAAATGGCAACACAAGGCACCGTGAAGTGGTTCAACTCCGAGAAGGGCTACGGCTTCATCTCGCGCGAGGGCGGCGACGACGTCTTCGTTCACTTCTCCTCAATCCAAGGCGACGGCTATCGGTCGCTTGACGAAGGCCAGACCGTCGAGTTCGACGTGGCCCCGGGCCGAAAGGGCGAAGAGGCCCAGAACGTCCGCGTCGTCTAACAACACTCGCGAGTGCCGGGAGCCGCACTGGTTCCCGGCACTGCGCGTCCGTAACTCTCGACCGAGGAGTGCTTGTGGGCAGCCGCAACCGACAACGACCCACCTTCGAGAAGCGCCAGCGCGAGATCGCACGCCAGGAGCGGCAGGCCGAGAAGCGTGCCCGCCGGCGTGACCGTGCCGCCGGCATCGAAGACGGCACCTACGACCCCAACGCGCCATATGACCCCAACGCGCCATACAACCCAGATGCGCCGTACGACCCGGATGCACCTCCGATCGACCCTGACGCGCTGAAGACGCTCGACGCGGCCATCGCCGAAGGCGACCAGGCTGCGGTTCCTGATGAGACCATCACCCCAGGTATCTCCTAGCTCGGGCGGAATGCATAGCGTGGGCGTGTGACGCAGTCCGGCCCACCACCGTCGAACCTTTCAACCCCGGCCACGCAGCGGCTCGAAGCCTTCAGCGACGGCGTCATCGCCATCGCGATCACGTTGTTGGTGCTGACCCTCAAGGTTCCCAACGTGAAGGACGGGCGCCTCTTTGATGCCCTCGTCGATGATTGGACGTCGTACGCGGCCTTCGTCTTGTCGTTCATCGTGATCGGGATCATGTGGGTGAGCCATCACTCGATGTTCGAGCGGATCAAGGCTGTCGATCGATCGCTCATGTTCTTGAACCTCTTGTTGCTTCTTGGCATCGCCTTCCTGCCGTTCCCGACCTCATTGCTCGCGACATACGTTCGCGAAGGTGGGGAGAACGCGCACATTGCCGCTGCCACCTACAGCGTCGCGATGACGGCGATCGGACTGGCATTCATGCTGATGTGGGTTCACCTGTACCGGAAGCCCGAGCTGCTCGTGGATGGCATCCCGCGCGAACGAGTTCGTCAGGCTGTGCGGCGTTCGTTTGTGGGGCCGGCCGTCTATGCCGCGACGATCGGTCTCGCGTTCGTGAGCGCGGCAGCATGTTTCGTGGTCTACGCACTCATCGCCGTGTACTTCGCCAAGGGGCCATCGTCACGCGTCGCCACGCCCGAGGCGCTTGCCCTCGATGAGCCGAGCGCGTAGCACCATGCCGATCGTGCCAGACGAGAAAGACTGGACGTAGGTGATCGAGAAGCCGTGTCCCGAATGCGGCTTCGACACGTCGTCCTTCGAGCGCGAGCACGTTGGTCAGATGATCCGGGACAACGCCGCTGCTTGGCGCGCAGTGCTCGAACGAGGTGACGTTGTACGCCAGCGACCGCGGGATGACTGCTGGTCCGCGCTCGAGTACGCCTGCCACGTTCGTGATGTGCTTGACCTCTATCTGGTTCGCCTCGGACTCATGCTCGACGAAGACGATCCGCAATACCCCAACTGGGACCAAGACGCGACCGCCATCGAGAAGCGCTACGACGCGGACGATCCGGCCGGGGTGGTGCGCGACCTCGAAGCGGCGGCGGATCGGCTGGCCGATCGATTCGACACGGTGTCAGGTGACCAGTGGGATCGCCCAGGCACCCGAAGCGACGGCGCTCGCTTCACCATCGAGACGTTCGCCCGGTACTTCATCCACGACCCGATCCACCACTTGCACGACGTCGGCGCAGGAGGCGAGCGCTAGAACCCAATCCACCCGTGCTCGCGTCTACGCGCCACGCGCGCTCGTGTCAGTCGCCACCAAGGCCGGCGATCACGGGGCCGGTCATGTAGCCGCCGTCGATGATGAACTCGGAGCCGGTCGAGAACGAGCTGTCGTCCGACGCGAGGAACACCATCATCTTGGCCACTTCGTCGGGTGTGCCGATGCGGGGGATCGGCTGCCCGCCATATGCGTTGCCTTGGTCGAGGCCCGCGAATTCAGGCTGATTGAGCATCTCCGTGGCGATCCCACCCGGGTGTACTGAGTTCACTCGAATACCGAAGTGGCCGAGCTCCATGGCCGCCACCTTGGTCATGCCGCGCACGGCGAACTTGCTCGCGGTGTACGCAACGAGCCCGAGCGTGCCCACGAAGCCCGAAGTCGACGACGTGTTGATGATGACCCCGCTGCGCTGCTCTTTCATCGACGCAGTGACGGCCCGCATTCCCAGGAAGCAGCCGACCTGGTTGATGTTGATCACTTCCATGTAGTCGTCGAGCGTGTGTCCATCGAGCATGCGCACGCGCAGGATCCCGGCGTTGTTGATCAGTATGTCGACGCGCCCGAACCGGTCAATGGTTGACGCGGCGATGGCGTCCCAGTCGCCTTCCTGAGTGACATCGAGGTGTTGGTACACGGCAGCGCCGCCGAGATCGGCGGCCACCTTCTCCCCGCGATCATCGAGCACGTCGCCGAACACGACCTGTGCACCCTCATGCACGAACATCCGCACTTCGGCCTCGCCCTGACCTCGGGCTGCCCCCGAGACGATCGCGACCTTGCCATCGAGCCTGCCCACTGTGTCCTCCTCCGTTGGCGCTAGCACACTACGGGTTTGCGCAATTCGGCGGGAACGCTCGACTCCGCACCCCGCGCACCTCGCGTCGTACAGTCACCGCCGTGCATCGGCAATACGACGAGGAGACTGAGCACTTCCGTGCCGAGCTCGTCGAATGGCTCGATGAGCACCTCCCGACGACCGAAGAGATGCGCGACCGCTCGCAGTCGAGCGCACACTTGCCCGACTGGGCGCGGCGGTGGCAGCGCGCGCTCTTCGACGACGGGTGGCTTGTGCCGGGCTGGCCGCCCGAGCTCGGCGGTCGCAACGCAACCCCCGTGCAGCAGATGGTGTACTTCGATGAGCTGGCGCGGCGGCAGATCTGGCGATCACAGAACCCTCAAGGGCTGTCGATCTTTGTCCCATCGGTGATCGACTTCGGCACCGAAGACCAGAAGCAACGGTGGGCCATGCCCGTGCTGAAGGGCGAGAAGACCACGTGCCTCGGGATGAGCGAGCCGGGCGCAGGCAGCGACCTTGCCGGGCTCTCGACCCGGGCCGAGCTCCGAGGCGACACCTTCGTGATCAACGGGCAGAAGGTGTGGACCTCGGGCGCGCACCACGCCGATTTCTGCATCTGCTTCGTGCGCACCGACCCGTCGGCCGCCAAACACCGCGGCATCAGCGTGCTCCTCCTGGAGATGAGCACGCCGGGCATCACGGTGCGTCCGTTTCCCAGTCTGTTGGACCAAACCGCATGGGTCGACTTCAACGAGGTGTTCTTCGACGATGTGGTCGTCCCGCGCGAGAACCTGCTCGGCGAGCTCAACGACGGCTGGCGCGTTGCCAACGCGTCGTTGGGTCACGAGCGCGGGATGTTGTGGGTGTTCGAAGCGGCGCGCATCGAACGCGCCCTCGAGCTCGCGATCGATGAGGCTCGAAGATCCAACGGCAACGGCTCGCGCCTCGGAACCCAGCCCGGGGTGCGGGATGCACTGGCCGATGCCTACGTGGACGCGTCGGCGCTGCGTTGCCTCGGGTACCGCGGCTTCTCGAAGTTCATCCAGGGCAAGGTGGCGCCCGAGCACATGCTGCTGAAGCTGTTCGGCTCGGAGATCAACCAGAAGCTCTTCCTCGGCTTCACGGAGGGTCTGGGTGCGGAGGCGCTCGACGTGGGTGCTCCCGAACACACGTCCCGATTGGAAGATGGCTGGCCGTGGGTCTACCGCTACATCGGTTCGTTCGGCACCACGATCTCGGGCGGAACGTCGGAGATCCAGCGCAACATCATCGCTGAGCGGCTCCTCGGACTCCCTCGCTAGCGATGGTGCAGGCCCGGCAGGATCTCGAGCAGTTCTTCTATCCCGACGGTGTAGCGATTCTCGGCCGCGTCGATCGCGACGCCGACGGCGAGGCGCTGCTGGCGGAGTACCGGGAGCGTTACGGCACTGACCGCGTCTACCTCGTGAACCCCAAAGGCGGCGCGGTTGGCACCGTGCCGGTGTACGAGAGCGTCGTCGACATCCCGGATCCGGTGGCGCTCGCGATCATCAACGTCGGGCCGCAGTTCTGCGCCGGTGCCCTCGAAGAGTGTGGACGCAAGGGGATCGCGTACGCGCTCATCTTCACGGCCGGGTTCAGCGAGATCGGGCCGGAAGGTGCGGCGTTGGAGCGTGAGCTCGCCGCGGTCGCTCGCGTGCAGGGGATACGCGTGTTCGGGCCGAACACGAACACGAACGCGTTCGAGCGCATGCCTGACGTCCCGGGCTTGCGCGGCGGCAAGATCGGGCTGCTCACACAGAGCGGCCACAACGGTCGTCCGGTCGTGCAGGGCTCTGGATTCGGCGTGGGGTTCTCGCGTTGGGTGCCGACGGGCAACGAAGTGGATCTCGAGGCCGCCGACTTTCTCGAATACTTCGCCTACGACAACGAGACCGCGGTCATCGCGGGCTACTTCGAGGGATTCAAGGACCCCGCGAAGCTGCGACTCGCGCTCGAGGCCGCCAATGCCAACGGCAAACCGATCGTCGCACTGAAGATCGGGTCGACTGCTGCGGGCAGTCGCATGGCGAGCTCGCACACCGGTCACCTCACTGGTGGTGACGCGGTCGTCGACGGACTGTTCGCACAACACGGCGTCACACGCGTGCGCGATCTCGACGAGCTCCTGGAGACCTCGGCACTTTTTGCGAAGCTGCCCGCGGGCACGGGGCCGAACGTGTGCCTGTATTCGATCTCGGGTGGGTCGGGCACATTGATGGCTGAGATGGCGGAGACCGTGGGGGTGCCGACGCCGGCACTCTCCGAAGCGACGCAGACGAGCTTGCACGAGCTCATTCCCACATATCTCGCGGTGGCCAACCCCGTCGACAACGGCGGTCAGTTCCTGGGGGCACCCCAGGAGCAGCGGTTGCGCGCGCTCGAACTGATCGCTGGAGATCCGGCGGTCGACGTGATCGTGGTGGGCATCACCGGTGCGCTCGGGCAGATGACCGACAACTTCGGCGCAGACCTCCTCGAGTTCGCGCCCCGCTCCGCTAAGCCGGTGGTGGTCACCTGGAACTCGCCCAAGACCGACGAGCAGGGTTTCGCCGATCTCGTTGCGTCGGGCGCGCCGTTGTTCCGCACGTTCCGCAACTGCTTCGGCGCACTGCGGGCATATGCCGACTACCAGCAGCGAGCCCAAGGCTTCCGGGTGCGCGCACCGAACACACCACCGGCCCAGGAGCAAGCTGCCGCCGATGCGGCATTTGGTGCGCCGGGCGCGCTCGGGGCGTCTGCTGCACGAACGTTGCTCGAAGCGTTTGGGCTTCCACTCGTGCGCGAGGAGCTCGTGACGAGGGGAGACGACGCGGCTGCGGCCGGCGGGCAGATCGGGTGGCCGGTGGTGATGAAGGTCGCTTCGCCCGACTTCCCGCACAAGTCCGACGCCGGACTGGTGCGTCTCGACGTCGCGTCGTCGGAGGAGGCGAGCCGCGTGTACGACGAGCTGGTCGAGCGGGCTCACGCCGTCGACGCATCGGCCACGGTGGAGGGCGTCGTGGTCCAGCAGCAGGTGGGTGACGGCATCGAGATGATCGTCGGCGCAACGCTCGACCCGGTGCTCGGTCCGGCGGTGCTGGTGGGGACCGGTGGAATCTTCGCTGAGGTGCTCGATGACGTCGCGGTTCGGCCGCTGCCAGTCGATGCCGACGATGCGCGCGAGATGATCCGTGGGTTGCGTGGCCATGCACTGCTCGCCGGTGCCCGTGGTCGGCCGCCGGCGGACGAAGAAGCGTTGGTGCAGGTGATCCTTGGTATCGCGAGGCTTTGCGAAGCAGCGAAGACGCGGCTCGTCGAGCTGGACCTGAATCCGGTCCTTGTCGGCCCAAGTGGAGCGACCGTGGTCGACTGGCTCGTCGTGCCCGGTGGCGCGGGCGGGATCGTGCATCCGTAACATCGGCTCATGGCGATGACTCCGACCACCGATCTCTCGATCGACGAGATCGACCTGGGCAATACCGAGCTGTGGAATCGCGACGACTGGCCCGGGATCTACGCCAAGCTCCGCCACGAGCGCCCGGTGTCGTGGCACAAGGAGCCAGAGATCGAGGGCCTCGGTCCGCCCGGGCCCGGCTTCTGGGCATTGACTCGCTACGAGCACATCCAGCACGCAAGCCGTCATCCCGACGTGTTCATCTCCGGGAGGGGCACCAACGTCCCCGACTTCCCGCCCGAGGTGTTTGAGTTCCTCGGCTCGATGATCAACATGGACCCGCCGCGGCATACACGATTCCGCCTCCTCGTAAATCGTGGGTTCACGCCGCATCAGGTGGCGTCGCTCGAGCAGAGCGTGCACGACCGGGCGCGCGCGATCGTCGACGCGGTGTGCGAGAAGGGGGAGTGCGACTTCGTGGAGGAGATCGCGTCGGCGCTGCCGCTCCAGATCATCTGCGACATGATGGGCATCCCGCAGTCGGAGTACCGCAACGTGTTCGACAAGACGAACGTGGTCCTCGGTGCGAGCGATCCCGAGTATGGCGGGTTCATCGCCGACGCGTTCACCGCTGCGTACGACCTCTGGACGTATGCGCAGGAGCTACGCGCCGACCGGGTCAAGAACCCGAAGGACGACATCACCACGAAGATCGCGCTGGCCGAGGTGGACGGCGAGAGCCTCACGCCCGAGGAGTTCGGCTCGTTCTTCGTGCTCCTGGTGGTGGCCGGCAACGAGACGACGCGTAACGCCATCAGTCACGGAATGAAAGCCCTTACCGACTTCCCGGACCAACGCCGCATCTGGCTCGACGACTTCGGCGGTGTGGCCGACACCGCGGTCGAGGAGATCATCCGCTGGTCGACGCCGGTCATCCACTTCCGGCGTACGTGTGCAGCCAACGACACCGAGATCGGTGGACAGACGATCAAGGAAGGCGAGAAGGTCGTCCTCTGGTACAACTCGGCCAACCGCGACGAGTCGGTGTTCGATGACCCGTACGAGTTCGACGTGCGGCGCGACCCCAACGAGCATCTCGGCTTCGGCGGTGGCGGCCCACACTTCTGTCTCGGCGCGCACCTGGCGCGTCGTGAGATTCGCGTGATGTTCGAGGAGTTGCTCCACCGCCTCCCCGACATCCACGTGACGGCCGCCCCCGACATGCTCTTCTCGAACTTCATCCACGGCATCAAGCGCATGCCCGTCCAGTTCACACCCTCGCCGAGGTCCTAGACACGGATTCTCGGCACGTTGAGGGACACATGGACTCCCTGAACGTGCCGAGAACCCCGGGGGTCAGCCGATCTCTATGGGGATCTCGTCGTAGGCGCAGGCGAAGGCGCTCGGGACTTTCTTGGGGGTGGCGCCGGGGGCGAGGCGCATCTTCGGGACTCGTTGCACGAGCTCTTCGAAGAGCACTCTGATCTCTAGACGGGCGAGTGACGCGCCGAGGCAGAAGTGCGTGCCGAAGCCGAACGACACGTGGTGGTTGTGTGCGCGCGTGACGTCGAGGGCGTCGGGGTTGTCGAAGACCCGTTCGTCGCGGTTGGCCGACGAGTACATGAGCACGAGCTCGTCGCCGGCGTGGATCGTCTCGCCGTGCATGTCGTGGTCTTCGGTGGCGGTGCGACTCATGTTGAGGATCGGAGTAACCCAACGGATGAACTCCTCGACGCCCGTCGCGCCGAGGATCGACGGATCGGCGGCGAGCGCGGTGAACTGATCGGGGTGACGGATGAGGTCGAGGCACATCGTGCCGATCACTGTGCGTGTGGTCTCGGCGCCGCCGTCAAGTAACAGGAGTGCCTCGTGGACGATCTCATCGTCGGTGAGCGCGCGCGTCGCTCCGTCGGGGAACTCCACTTCACCGTGGGCCCAGACCGAGATGAGGTCGTCCTTCGGGTCGGCGCGGCGCGCCTCGAGCACTTCGAGGGCCGCGGTCGCGAACTCAAAGACGGCGTCCATCACCTCAGGTGTCGCCTCGGGATCGCTGCCATCGGTCTGGTAGCGCCCACCCTGGAGCATCGTGACCTCGGACCACTCGCGGCACTTGTCGGCGAGTGAGGCCGGGAAGCCGAGCATCTCGCAGATCATCCGGGCGGGGAGTGGCGCGGCGAGCGAGCGGATTGCGTCACCGCCACCGTTCGCGATGAACGCGTCGAGCAGCTCGGTGACCACGCCGCGCACGTGGGCTTCGTGCTCCTTCACCGATCGGGGAGTGAAGCGACGAGCGACGAGTCGACGCTTGTTCTGGTGCAGCGGATCGTCGGCGTTGATCATCGAGACGTCGGGCGGGATGCGCGGCCGAGAGCCCTGCGCCGACGTGTAGCGGCGCGGATCCTTCTCCACCGCGACCACGTCTTCGTACCGGCTGATGCCCCACACGCGACTCACCGGGTCCCAGTACGCGGGCGCCTCGTCACGCAGACGGCGGTACGTGGGGTACGGGTCGCCCGCGTAGAACGTCCCGTCGAGGACGTTCACTTCCAGCGCCGCCACGACCAGGAGGCTACCCAGAGAGGAGACGGAGCCTGCGGAGTCGACCCGGAGAGGTGACTAGCGTCGCCGCCCGTGACCGCTGGTTGGGAGCCGCCGCCGCGCATCGAGACCCGGATGCGCGTCCTCACGTGGAACATCTGGTGGCGCTTCGGCCCGTGGGAGGCACGCCAGCCGGCCATCCTCGAGACGCTGCGTCAGGTCGACGCCGACATCGTGTGCCTCCAAGAGGTGTACGAGACGCGTGACGGCGAGAGCCAAGCAGGTGGGTTCGCCGCCGCCCTCGGCTTCCATCACGCGTACGCGGCTGGCCTCGGCCTCGACCTGGCACCCGAGAGCCTCGGGAACGCGGTCCTCTCGCGCTGGCCGATCCTGGCGACCGAGGTTCGATCGTTGCCGGCACCCAACGACATGAACGAGCTGCGCGTTGTGTTGCGAGCCGAGATCGACGGACCGCGCGGCCCGTTCGAGGTGTTCTGCACTCACCTCAACTACCGACTCGACCAGAGCCACGTCCGTCAGATGCAGGTGCGAGCGATCTGCGAGTTCATCGCCGAGACCGACCGCATCATCGGCGCCGGGCGTGCCTTCCCGCCGATCCTCTGCGGCGATCTGAACGCCGACCCCGGCTCCGACGAGATCCGCATGCTCACCGGGCTCGCGGCGGTGCCCGTTGACCGTCAGGTGTTCGTCGACTCGTGGGCCGCGGCTGGCGAGGGCGGCGAGGGCAACACGTGGTCACGGGTCAACCCGTACACGGCTCTCGACGCCGACCCGCGTGACGCTCGCATCGACCACGTGCTCGTAGGCTTCCCGACCGAGCACGCCGCGGGCGAGCCGGTCGAGTGTCGGGTCGTCGGCGACCAACCGGCGCTCGGCGTGCACCCGTCCGACCACTACGGCGTTGTCGCCGAGCTGAGGTACTGAGATGGCAAAGGACAGCGCAAGCACGGTCCTTGCGAACCTGCGTGTGGTTCCAGGCCAGAAGGCCGGCCTCGATCACCGCCGCACCGACGACAAGCTCGGGCTCGATGCCAAGGCCGCCACGCAAGGGCTCCAAGACGAGCTCTTCACCGAGCTCGATGGGCTGCACGGACGGCTCTGGGCCGAGGGCAAACGCAGTGTGCTCTTGGTGCTCCAAGGCATGGACGCGGCGGGAAAGGACAGCGCCATCCGTCGCGTGCTGTCGGGTCTCAACCCGCAAGGCTGCAAGGTCGAGAGCTTCAAGGCGCCGAGCGACACCGAGCGGTCCCATGACTATCTCTGGCGCGTGCACAACGTGTGCCCGCCCCGCGGGCACCTGGGCGTGTTCAATCGGTCGCATTACGAGGATGTGCTCGCCGCCCGGTTCGTCGGCGCCGCCAACCACGAGCAGTGCCGGGCCCGCTACCGCCACCTCCGCGAGTTCGAGCGGATGCTCACTGAGGAAGGCACCACCGTGGTGAAGGTCTTCCTCCACCTCTCGAAGGACGAGCAGCGCGCCCGACTGCAAGCGCGCATCGACGACCCCACGAAGGCCTGGAAGTTCAAGGCCAGCGACCTCGATGTGCGCAAGCAGTGGGACGAATACCAAGCGGCGTACGAGGAAGTGATCACCGAGACGTCGAGCAAGGAAGCGCCCTGGTATGTGGTGCCGGCCGATCGCAAGTGGGTGCGCGACCACGCGATTGGGACCCTGCTCGTGGATACTTTCCGCCGGCTCGATCCGCAGTATCCGCCGCTCGATCCCGCAGCCTTGGGTCTGGTGGTGGAGTAAACGAGGCTCTGACTGGCGCGAAGTACCGACTGGCCGCCCCTGCTCCGCGTCTGCGAGAATGAACCCTGCATGCCCGTTGAATCCCGCGATTCCATCTCCTTGAAGCCGGTCGAACTCGACGAGATCGGGCTGTTCACTGCTGGCGTCGGCTTGCCCCTCGCCGAGGAGCAGCTCGATCACCACGTCGAACAGTTCCCGCTGGTGGCGATCTCGAGCGACGACACCGAGCTGCAGGGCTTCCTCTTCGGCTCCCT
Source organism: Bifidobacterium breve (assembly GCA_945889545.1). GTDB lineage: Bacteria > Actinomycetota > Acidimicrobiia > IMCC26256 > PALSA-555 > SHVJ01. Next base: position 12,732 of record CAMDCC010000011.1, read on the forward strand.
GGAGCGCATCGGCGGCACCCCCTGCATCCTCTGGGGCCTTGGGGCGATCCGGAAGGGACGCAACGCTCGTCCCACGCTCGAAGAGCTCGTCGGTGAGCTGTACCGTCGGGCCGCTATCTCGTTTCCGGACGAAGACGTGCTCGTCGCTGGGCGCATCGCCCACCCCGCCGCGTACTCGCTGTTCGGCGTGCTCAGCGATGTGTGCCCCCGCCCGAAGTACGCGCCCAACGGCGAAGAGCGTGCCTGGGGCCGCCGTCTCGCCCGTCGCTTCGGGTGCGACGCCCGCTACGACGACCGCACGTTCAAGGTCAAGAAGGCCCCCAAGACGAGCGAGGCCGTGCTCGATTCCCGTTTCGTGAAGATGGGTGGCAAGGCCGCCGCCGACCTGGTCGGCACACTCGAGCCCGCCAAGGGCGAAGCGCTCATCGCCTACGGATGGGCGATGGCCGAGCAGCTCGCCGACAGCTTGGCGGGACCAAAGGCGAAGCCCAAGAAGTAAGCGCGCACGATCGGGTTTTGGCGTCAGTTGACCCCCCTACAGGGGGGTTTTTTGACGCCAAAAACCGTTGAGCTCTTCTTTGAGCTTCGCGGGATCGGTGATCGGCATCTTGCAGGCGTAGTGCTCGCACACGTAGGCCGTTGGCTTGCCGTCGGCGAGTGGGCGGTCGGCGAGAAGCGGTGAGTGTTCGGCGCCTTCGCCGGGCGCGGCGCGCAACACGACTGCCGACGGCAGCACTCGGCTCGTGACTTCGCGCCAGAGCGCGTTGGTGGCGGGATCTCCCAGCGGACCAACGACGGCGACTTCGAGTGGCGGCGTGACCATCCGTTCGAGCGCGCCGAGCAGGTACGCGAACGCGGTGGGGTGCTCGCCGAGCAGAGGGGCCATGCCTCGGATCCATCCACCGGCGATCTCCTCGTAGCGAGTGTCGCCGGTGAGCGCGGCGAGTCGGAGCAACCCATTTGCGGCGAGCGAGTTCTCCGACGGCGTTGCGTTGTCCTGTACATCTTTGGGTCGCACGATGAGCGCTTCGGCGTCGCTGCCGGTGGTGAAGAAGCCGCCGCGCTCCTCGTCGCGAAAGAGCCGGATCAGCTCGTCGGCGACGGTCCGAGCCTCGGCGAGCCATGCGACGTCGTCGACCTCGGCCAGCGTGACGAGTGCTTCGAGCAGCGCGGCATAGTCCTCCGCATACGCGAGCAGGTTCGCTCGGCCGCCCTGCCACGAGCGCAGCAGTCGGCCGTCCTCCCGGCGCAGCTCGCTGAGCAGGAAGCGACCGTTGGCGCGTGCGATCTCCATCCAGTCGTCGCGCTCGAGCGCGCTCGCGGCTTCGGCCAGCGATCGTAGGAAGAGCGCGTTCCACGCCAGGAGCACCTTGTCGTCGAGTCCGGGCCGAACCCGCTGTGCGCGCACCGCGAGCAGCTTGGGGATCGCCCGTTTTACTGCCGCCGGGCGCATCTCGGTGCGGTCGACGGCGTGCAGGATGTTGCCGCTGTACTGGGTGTGGGGGTCGATGAAGTTGCCGTTCTGGGTGACCCCGAAGAACCGGATCACTTCCGGCGCGTCGTCGCCGCAGATCGTCTCGATCTCGTCGAGCGACCACAGGTAGAACTTGCCTTCGATGCCCTCGGAGTCGGCGTCCTCGGCTGAGCAGAACGCTCGACCATCGGCGGTCGCCAAGTCCCGGAGCACGTAGTCGACGGTCTCCTCGACCACGCGCTTGTAGCGAGGCTCACCGGTGATCAGGAACCCGCGGAGGTACGCGCCCGCGAGTAGTGCCTCGTCGTACAGCATCTTCTCGAAGTGGGGTACGAGCCAGTAGTCGTCGACGGAGTACCGATGGAAGCCACCGCCCACCTGGTCGTACAGGCCGCCCGCGGCCATGGCATCGAGCGACACGGTGATGGTCTCGAGCAGCTCGGAACTCGGCGCGCGCACGTACTGGCGAGTGAGGAAGTCGAGCGTCATCGCCTGGGGGAACTTGGGCGCGCGTCCGAACCCACCGAACCGAGGGTCGAACTGTCCGCGTGCATTCGTGACCGCCTCTTGGAGGATCTCGGCGGTGGGTTCCGTGCCGGTCTCGCCGCCAATCGCAGTGGTGCGCTCGATCGCGTCGCGGAGCCGCTCAGCCGCGTCGAGCAGGTCGTCGCGCTGTGAACCCCACGCTTCGTCGATCGCGTGCATCACCCGCATGAAGCCGGGCATGCCCTGGCGATCTTCCTTCGGGTAGTACGTGCCGCCGTAGAACGGGCGGCCGTCGGGGGCAAGGAACACGGTCATCGGCCATCCGCCGCGCCCCGTCATTGCCTGCACCGCTTGCATGTAGATCGCGTCGACGTCGGGTCGTTCCTCACGGTCGACCTTCACGTTCACGAACAGGCGGTTCATCTCGGCCGCGACGTCGGCGTCTTCGAACGACTCGTGCGCCATCACGTGGCACCAGTGACACGACGAGTAGCCCACCGACAGCAGGATCGGTCGGTCGCGCTCACGAGCCTGGGCGAACGCCTCGTCGCCCCACGGGTACCAGTCGACCGGGTTGTCGGCGTGCTGTCGGAGGTACGGGCTCGTCTCGGCCGCGAGGCGATTCACTCCGGTTCTTGGAGAAAGCTGATCGCGGTCTCCTTCGCCCATCGGTAGTCGGGCTTGCCCGATGGCGAGCGCACGATCGTGGCGACCTCGACGACGGCGCGCGGCACCTTGTATCCCGCGAGCAGAGTGCGCGTGTGTGCGCCCAAAGCGGCGATCGAGACGTGCGCGTCGTCGCGCGTCTGCACCACTGCGACCACGCGCTCGCCCCAGCGCTCGTCGGGAACACCCACGACCACCGCGTCGAAGATGTCGGGGTGTGACTTGAGCGCGCCTTCTACCTCTTCGGGGTACACCTTCTCGCCACCGGTGTTGATGGAGACAGAGCCCCGTCCGAGCACCGTGATCGTGCCGTCTTCCTCGATGCGAGCGTGGTCACCGGGGACCGACCAGCGCACCCCGTCGACGACCGGGAACGTAGCGGCCGACTTCTCGGGATCCTTGAAGTACCCGAGGGGGATGCGGCCGCGGCGTGCGAGCTTGCCGACCAGACCCACGCCCACAGGCCGCAGGTCGTCGTCGAGCACGGTCGTGTCGTCGCCCATCGCGAACCGCGGTTGTGACGGGATCTCCCCGCCCTTGGCCGCGATCATCCGGCCCTGGCTGCCGGTTTCCGACGCGCCGATACCGTCGATGATCATCGCGTTCGGGAGGCGTGTCGTGAGCTCGCGCTTGACGGACGGGGAGAGGATCGCTCCGCCCGACAGGACGATGAGCAGCGCCGAGAGATCGACGGACGGATCGAGCCGGTCGATCGCCTCGACGAGCGGTCGGCCCATGGCGTCGCCCACGAAGATGAGGTAGTTGACGTGCTCCGACGCGACGAGCTGCCAGACGCGCTCGGGATCGAGATGGCGGTGATCGTCGATGACGACGGTCCCGCCGGTGTACAGCGCGGCGAAGGCCAACCAGTGCGCGGTGCCGTGCATGAACGGACAAGCGGGGAGACATCGGGTCGCGCCGGCGCGGGCGCGCTCGGCGATCTCCTCCGGGGCTGTGATGTCGTTATCGACGCCACCCCCGCCGAACGCGGAGAAGAAGATGTCTTCGTGGCGCCACATCACGCCCTTCGGCATACCCGTGGTGCCACCGGTGTAGAGGATGTAGAGGTCGTCGGCCGAGCGAGGCCCGAAGTCGCGTCCTGGTGATTCGGTCGCGAGCGCACTCTCGTACTCGACGGCGTCGGCGAGAGCGATCTCGGCGTTGGATTCGTCGTCCACCCAGATCGCGGCGCGCAGCTCAGGGAGATCCGGCTGGATCGCGGCCAGCCGGGGTGCGAGCTCCCGGTGCAGGACCACAGCCAACGCATCGGCGTTGTCGAGCAGGTACCGGAGTTCGCCCTCGACATAGCGGTAGTTGACGTTCACCGGGACGGCCCTGATCTTGAACGCCGCGAGCATCGCTTCGAGGTACTCGGTGCCGTTGTACAGGTAGAGCCCCACGTGGTCGCCCGGCCCGATGCCGCGCGCCGCGAGAGCATGAGCCAGACGGTTCGCGCGCTCGTCGACCTCGGCGAACGTGAGTCGACGGGTGCCGCACACCATCGCCTCACGATCAGGGACCGCGTCGACCACGATCTCCCACAGGTCAGCGAGGTTGTAGGTGGCGCCCATCAGCCGGCGAGCTGACGGGCGAGGTGTGCCGCGCTGAGAGGCTCACCTGTGGCGCGCTCCACGAGTGCATCCCATCGCATCGACGCTCCTGGCGCGAAGAACTCACGCGTCAAGAACTCCCCGGCGGCAGGGCAGTCCACAAAGTCGCCCGCCCGCTCGAAGATGGCGGTGTCGAGCTGCGATGCCACGAGCTCCCCGTAGAGGTAGTTCTGGTAGTAGACGGGCAAGATGGCGAGGTGGATCTTGGCCGCCCACTCCGAACCCTGGAGCGTGTCGGGCCGCCGGATCTGCTGGTAGTGCTCCACGAGCTCCCACCAGATGCCGTCGAGGTCGGCATCGGGGTCTGCGTAGAGACGCCGTTCGAAGTGGGTGACCACGAGTACCCACCGTGCGAACGTGAGCAGAGATGCGCGGCGCGCGATCTCGAGTCGGGGCGTGAGCTCGGCCAAGGTGGCGGGGTCGAGCTCGAGGACGCGCTCCAGCCATCGGGGATCGCGCACCAGCCGTCCGAAAAGCATCGCGACACCCTCGGTGGTGAGGGAGTGCGCGGGTTCTCGCAGCAGCCATGGCACGTCGGCGCGCATCTTGCGGTCGTATATGCCGTGACCGAACTCGTGGAGCATCGTCTCGGTCCACCGTTCGTTCGGCTCGACGTTGCACAGCACCCGCACGTCGCCCGCACGGTCGATGTCGATGCAGAAGGCGTGTTGGCTCTTGCCGTCGCGCGCGTACAGATCGCTCCCTTCCAACACGGCCTGGATGTCGAGACCCATGCCGGCAAACGTACGCACCGTCAACGCTTCGAGATCGAGGCCTGCGAAGATCGGATCGAGGTCGACGGCGCCGCGCGTCGGGGGATCCTGAAAGAACGGATCATCGAGGTGCCACGGCCGCAGCTCTTCGACCGCGCACCCGAAGCGTTTGGCGAGTGTGAGATCGAGGTCGGTCTTCCACTCGGTGAACGGTCCGACCGTGTGCTGGTCGACTTCCTCCAACGTGGCGAACAGCCGGGCTTCGTCCATCTCTCCCGTGGCGAGGGCGAGCGCGAAGTGGTCGCGGTATCCGAGGCTGCGCGCGGCCTCGTTGCGCAGACGGGCGAGCTCCCGCACGCGGTCGCCCACCTCGGCTCCGACCTGCTTCGACGCCTCCCACGCGCGACGGCGCAGCTCGGCGTCGTCGCTCGTGCGCAGGATCTCGAGGATCGCGTTGTCGTCGACCCGAGCACCGTCGAGCTCACCGCGAAAGCTGGTGAACGTGGCGTCTACCGCTGTCTCGAGCTCGACGAGCGCCCGACGCGTGCTCTCCGGCACTTGGTGCGGCGCACACAGGTCGTACACGTGATCGAGCTGGCGCCGCACAAGGGGATCGAGGTCAGGCGCATGGCGCGTGTCGCACACCGCGGCGAACGTATCGGGATCGGCCAACACTTCACGGCGGGCGAGATCGGCTTCGGCCTGCCGCTGCACCGTGGCATCGGACGATTTGGTGCTCGACTCCCACCATGCGCGCGCCAGTTCCAGCTCGAGCGGGCGCAACCGGGCCTCGAAATCAGAGAGCAGCTCGCCCGGGTTGGTCGTCATGGTGGGCAGCGTAGAACCGGTCTACGGACGGTCGCGACGGTTGCCGCCCGGCTTCGTGCCCACCGCGAAGAGCGCCTCGTCGACGCAGTCGACCGGGTCGGGCACCGCTGCTGCGAGCAACGCGCGCGCTCGGGCGTGGAACTGGGTCCAGCCGTCTTCACCGAGGATGTGGTGGAGATAGCGGCTGCGGTACGTGGTGTCCTGCCCGGTGAGCCAGTCGTCGAGCGAGAGCTGGTATCGGTATGCCCGGCCGGTGATCTCGACGTGGCGGAGGCCCGCGCCTTCCAACGCCAAGCGCAGGTTCGCAGGGTCATCGAAGAAGTCGTCCCACGGGGTTCCCTCGGCGGCAACACCATCGAGGTCGTCGGCCGACGCGAACTCCACCGCAGCTGCAGTCCACGCCTCGTGTGCGGCGCGGTCCTGGGAGTCGTCGACCGGTGGACCGTCGTCGAGCGCGCCCCACGCCGAGACCCCGAGGCGTCCTGACGGCAGCAGCACCCGCGTCATGTCGGTGAGCACCACGCTGTAATCGGGGACGTGCGCGATCACGAGGTTGGCCACGACGCGGTCGAAGGTGGCGGGCCGGAACGGCAGACCAGGTGCGACGGCCGTCGCCCGCAGCACCCCCGGATGCTGCTCAGCACGCAGCATCGCGGTCGACGGGTCGACGGCCACCACGGTCCCAACCGTGCCGGTCGCGGTGATCGCCACGTCGGCGGCCACACCGGTACCGGCCCCTACGTCGAGGACCCGTCCGGAGAACGGTGGAGCGACCGCGGCCACGAGGTCGCGGGCGAGCGCCGCGTTGCGCTCGGCTCGCACCCGGGCATACGCATCGACGACCGAGTCGTAGGAGCGCCAAGCGTCGTGGTCAGGCGCTGTAGGCACACCGAGACGATAGGTTGCGCGCACCCCGAATCGAGGCCCCAAAGATCAGCCACAAGGATCGGCCTCAAAGCCAGGACGGAAGGACAGGACGGAAGCACATGCCTGAGATCAGATTCGGCGCGTTTGCGCCGCAGGGATGGAAGACCGAGCTGATCGCCATCGCCGATCCGGTCGACAAGTGGGCCAAGTGCCTCGAGACCACGTTGCTCGCCGAGAGCCTCGGCTACGACTCGATCTGGGTCTACGACCACTTCCACAACGTGCCGGCGCCGGCCCACGAGACTGTCTTCGAGTGTTGGACGGTCATGGCCGCGCTCGCCGCGGCAACGACGCGCATCCGACTCGGGCAGATGGTCACGTGCACGTCGTACCGACCGCCGGCACTCACGGCGAAGGTCACGGCAACCATCGACGTGATCAGCGGCGGCCGTCTCGATTGGGGCGTTGGCGCGGGTTGGTACGACCACGAGTACAAGGCATACGGCTACGAGTTCCCTGAGGCCAAAGTGCGGATCGGGATGCTGCGCGAAGCGGTCGAGGTCGTGAAGGCGATGTGGTCGGAGGCCGACGCGTCGTACGAAGGCCGCTACTACAAGCTCTCCGGCGCGCAGTGCGACCCGAAGCCGCTCCAGAAGCCGCATCCGCCGATCTGGATCGGTGGCGGGGGAGAGCAGATCACGCTGCGGGTGGTAGCGAGACTCGCCGACAAGTCCAACTTCGGTGGTAAGCCCGAGGAGTGGGCCCATAAGCGCGACGTGCTGCACGGTCACTGCAAGGACGTCGGCCGCGACCCGTCCGAGATCGAGCTCACGTGGAGCCCGGAAGTGTGCGTACGCGAGACGGAGGCCGAAGTTCGCGAGGTGGCCGCGATGCGTGAAGCGCGCGGGTACCGCGAGCCGTTCGACTCATGGCAGGCCGTCAACCTGGTGGGCACCCCCGAGCAGGTCTCAGAGAAGGTCCGCACCTACATCGACCTCGGCTGTACCTACTTCGTCCCCTGGTGCACCGACTACCCCGACCACACCACCCTGCGACTCTTTGCAGAGAAGGTGATGCCCAACTTCCGCTAGCTGAACCAGATCTTTTGGTAGTCGCGGGATTGTGGGTGGAGCAGCAGGGCGACGAGCGCGACGTCGAACATGAAGTTGATGATGAGGGGGAAGGTCAACACATCTGACCCTTCGACCAGGAGCACGAATCCGACGAAGAGCGCCGCGCCTGCGACTGCGAGGGTGTAGCCCCACTTCTTCTCGTTGGCGATGCCGTAGCCGCCGTATCCGAGTGCCACCGCAAAGACCAGGCCGAGCAGCGACCCGCTCAGCAGCAAGAAGACGGCGTGGATGTAGCAGAGCACCGTGGCCGATACGAGAGTCTGCGGCTGGTACTGGTTGATGAAGCGGCGCTGGTTCACGGCTCCATTGTGGTCGACACGGGGGTGCCCTCAGCGATCGGGTGCCGTGAGCGGAGCTGGCCGCAGGCGGCATCGATGTCGACGCCCCGCGTCCGGCGGACGGTGGCGCCGATGCCGGCCTCGCGGAGGCGCTCGGCGAAGGCCCGCACCCGTGCCCGAGTTGGGGCTCGGCCCGAGAAGCCGGAGGTGGGGTTCAGCGGGATGAGGTTCACATGTGCTCCGCCGACGCCTTGCCAGGCCCGCAGCAGTCGGGCGAGGGCGCCGGCTTGCTGCAACGTGTCGTTGACACCGGCGATGCAGGCGTACTCGAACGACACGCGCCGCCCGTGGGCGCCGGCCACCTCGGCTGCCGCGTCGAGCACGGCGGCGATCGGATAGCGGGCGTTGAGGGGGACGAGCTGGCTGCGCAGCTCGTCGTCGGGGGCATGGAGCGACACGGCCAGCGTGACCGGCAGTCGCTCCTTCGCGAGCCGCAACATCCCTGGCACAACACCAACCGTGCTGATCGTAAGGTGCCGTGCCGACATGCCGAGATCACCGTGCAGTCGCTCCACCGAGGTCCACACCTCGTCGTAGTTCGCCAGCGGTTCGCCCATGCCCATGTACACGGCGTGGGTGACCGGTTGTGGACTGCCGTGACTGGCTCGTACGACCTGCTCGACGATCTCACCCGCGTCGAGGTGTCGCTCGAACCCGGCTTGGCCAGTCGCACAGAACGTGCAGGCCATGGCACAGCCGGCTTGCGACGACACGCAGACCGAGGCGCGCGTCTCCGATCGCATCAGCACGGTCTCGACCTGGGCGCGATCGCGTACCGATTCGTACAACCATCGGATGGTCTCGCCGTCGGTGGAGGTTGCCTCCGTAGCGACGTCGAACGCGAGCGGTAGCGCTTCGGTGGTGCGCGCCCGCAACACCTTCGGAAGGTTGGTGGCGTCCTCGAGGGGGACGCGCCGGCGGTAGAGCGCATCGGTGATCTGCTCCACGCGATAGCGCGGCTCGCCCCACGACTCGATCAGCGTCTCCAACTCGGCCGTCCCGAGGCCGTAGCGCGATGGGCTCGGCGCACTCATGCGATGTCCAGGGCATACGCGCGATCAGCGCGCGTTGTCGTGAATCCCAGTGCCTCGTACAACGCGACGGCAGGCTCGTTCCCGGCGTCGACGAACAGCATGCCCACCGGTGTGCCGCGTTCGTGCAGTGATACAAGACCGCCGACGACCAGCGCGCGACCGAGTCCCGATCTCTGGCGATCAGGGTCGACGCCGATGACGTAGATCTCACCGAGTGAGTCGGGCTCGATCGGGAGATTCGGTGCGTGCACCTTCGTCCAGCAGAAGCCAGCGATGCCGCGGTCGTCGATCGCCAACAGGAAGCCGGCAGGATCGAACCACGGCTCGGTCTCGCGTACCCGGAGGTCGTCTTCGGTCCAGCCCCCTTGGTCGGGATCGTGCACGAACGCGCGGTTGTTCACCGTGACCCACGCAGCTTCGTCTTGGCCGATCACGAACGGGCGGGTCGTGATGCCCGGCGGCCAGCGCGGTTCCTCGACGATCGGGAGCGGCACGCGCATCTCGCGGAGCTCCCGCTCGACTTGGAATCCTCGACTGGTGGCGAACGCGTCGGCGCGGTCGTCGGCTCCGAACGCCCATAAGAGCACGCGTCGCGCGTGGTGATCGGTAGCGGCTCCGAGCGCCGCGTCGAGCAGCGCGCTCGCCACGCCGGCCTCTCGGTGATCGGGGAGCACCACGACGCCGGCCGTGACGCGACCATTGCCGTCGGCCGTGGTGTGCAGTGCGCCGACGGGCTGCTCGTCGGCCGTGGCGAGGAACAGGGTGGTGCGCTCGCTCGGCGTGCCGAGATCACGCCAGACGGCGTCGCCGAGCGATGGGTGACCATCCGCGGCCTCTGCGGTGTCGGCCAGCGCGTGAACCGCCGCAACGTCGGCAGGCGCGATGGGATGGCACCTGCGCACATCGATCACGGCCCAAGGCTAATGGGGGTCGACCGCCGGGCTCTGTTGTGGCGGTTCTATCGTGGGGGCTCTGTCGTGAGGGCTCTATCGTGCGGCGATGGCCCGTCCGAGAGGAGCGCGAGCGCGCGCCAACATCGTGGTCGAGCGACTCCGACTGGAATACCCGGGCTCAGCGCGCGAGCTCTGCGCGCTCGTGCACACCTCGCCGTTCCAACTGCTGGCCGCCACGATCCTGTCAGCGCAGTGCACCGACGAGATGGTCAACAAGGTCACGCCGGCACTGTTTGCCCGATATCCAGCGCCGATCGATCTCGCCGAGGCTGACCCGACCGAGGTGGAGGTGTTGATCCACGCGACCGGCTTCTTCCGCCAGAAGACCAAGAGCCTGATCGGGATGGGGACGGCCCTCGAAGAGCGATTCGATGGAGAGGTGCCGACCGAGCTCGATGATCTCGTCACGCTTCCCGGGGTCGGCCGCAAGACGGGCAACGTGATTCGGTCGGTGGCCTTTGGGTTACCGGGGCTCCCCGTCGATACGCACGTGGGTCGACTCACGCGGCTCTTGAAGCTCACGAGTGAGACGGATCCGGTGAAGGTCGAGCACGATCTCGGCGGCTTGGTCGAGCCGGAGGAGCGCGGTGGGCTCTCACTGCGCTTGATCCAACACGGTCGACGGGTCTGCATCGCGCGTCGCCCGAAGTGCGATGTGTGCCTCCTCAACGGCGTGTGCCCGTCTGCCTTCAAGACCTGAACGGGCTCCAGATCCGAAGGGCT
>CAMDCC010000012.1 GCA_945889545.1 Bifidobacterium breve
CGCTTCCGCGGAAGCGCGCTTCAAGGACATCTCAGCTGCGAACGACGTGCTGGGCGATCCGGAGAAGCGCAAGGAGTACGACGAGGTGCGCGCGATGGTCGCGAGCGGTCGGGGCCCGGGCATGGGTGGGCCGGGTGGGTTCGGTCCGAGCGGCCGCGGTTTCGAAGGCGCCACGTTCGACTTCGGTGAGGGCGGCGGCCTCGGCGACTTGTTTGGAGGCCTGTTTGGCAACTCCGGCGGGCGTCAGCGGGGCGGCCGGCAAGGCAACGCGCCGCAACGGGGCCAGGATCTCGAAACCGACCTCAAACTCGATTTCCTCGATGCAGTACACGGGGTCGAGACGACGGTGGGGCTCACGTCGGATGCGGCGTGTTCAAAATGCAGCGGCAGCGGCTCGGAGCCCGGCACGCGGCCCGAGGTCTGCCCCACCTGTCACGGCAGCGGATCAGTCGCGGTTGACCAGGGTCCGTTCTCGTTCTCGCAGGTCTGCTCCATCTGTGGTGGGCGCGGTCAGGTGATCACGAGCCCGTGCAAGAAGTGCCATGGGTCGGGTGTCGAGCGCAGGCGTCGCAACGTGAAGGTGCGTATCCCCGCGGGAGTTCGTGACGGGCAGCGCATCCGCGTGAACGGTCGCGGTAGCGCCGGACGCAACCGCGGGCCGTCGGGCGACCTCTACGTGATTGTGCATGTGAGCAAGCACCCACTCTTCGGACGCAAGGGAGCCAAGGACCTCACACTCGCCGTCCCGGTCACGTTCCCCGAGGCCGCGCTCGGCATGCAGGTGAAGGTCCCGACGCTCGACGAGCCAGTCACGGTGAAGGTGCCGCCCGGCACGGCCAGCGGCACAACGGTGCGTGTGCGCGGTCGAGGCATCAGGCCGGCCAAAGGCGACGCGGGGGACCTCCTCGTCACGTTCGAGGTCGTGGTGCCCAAGAAGCTCACGGCTGACCAGCGCGTCGCGGCGGAAGCCCTCGCGGAGAAGCTCGACGACAACCCACGCGCGCACCTGGGGGTGTGACGATGACCAACGTTCCGAACGATCGCAGCCAGCAAGAGCGGGCGCTCTACATCATTTCCGTCGCCGCCGAGCTGGCCGGTGTGCACGCGCAGACGTTGCGCATCTACGAACGTAAGGGGCTCATCGAGCCAGCCCGAACGCAGGGCGGCAGTCGGCGCTACTCGGAACGCGACATCCAGCTCCTACAGCGGATCCAGGAGCTCACCAACGAGGGTGTCGGCTTGATGGGAGTGCGCAGGATCCTCGAGCTCGAAGACGACCTGGCGACGGCATTGGCGCACATTCGAGACCTCGAGTTGGCGCTCGAGCGGGCGCGCGCTGCCGCCCGCGGAGCCGTCAGCTAGAAGTGATCGACGCGAGGAACTCGGCGAGCTCCTTGTCCGTGGCTTGCGTGCGGGGCTCCCGAACGGTGATCCCGACGAGCAGCGGTCGACCGCTCGCAGTGCGGCCCGTGTACTGCACCACTCGAACCTCTGGTTTCGTGGTGGTGTCGACGAATTCCACTCGGAACGCGGGAGCGGCGGCAAGGCGCGCCTCTGTGGCCGAGACGAGTCGGAAGTTGACGAGGTCCCTGGCGATGAGGTCGGTCGAGGTCGAGACCACGAGGTCCTCGAGCCGGATCGAGGCCTGGCCGTCGCTCGTGCCGGCCACGACCGACACGGTGTTCTGTTCGGCGGTCGGTACCGACGAAGAACCGACGATGAAGTTGATCCCCTCACCAGGAGCGCGCTTTCCGACGTGCCACGCCTCGGGGTACCTCAGCGCGAAGTCGGCATCGTCGTCGCGGTACGTGATGTGCTCGGCGACCGTCGGACGCTCGTCGCTCCCCAACATCGCAGTGCCGACACCGGCGCCCGCAGCGATCACGAGCACGGCCGCGGCGAGCGAGGCCCAGGCGCGCCGGTTGCGGCGCGGGTGGGCCCGACTCGGGTCCTCCGCGTTGGTGGGCGCGACCTCCACATCGACAGGTACCGACACATCGACAGGTACCGAAATCGCATGCTCCGCGGAAAGTGGCGTGGGAAGGGGCTGCGTTGGCGGTTCGATCGAGATATCGACGGTCGGCACGGGCGGCGCCACCATCTGCGGCGCTGGTGGTGCGAGGTCGGCGATCGAGGCATGCCAGGAGATGGCATCAGAGCCGGCTTCCAACTTGGCGATCCGGGCGGCCCATGCGGTGCCGTCCCACCAGCGCAGGCGCGCCGGATCGAGCGGGTCCGGATGCCAACCCGGACCGACAATCTCCTTGGTGTTCGCGGCCTCCCAGTGCACGATCCATCGAGGATGGCACAGGGGTCACCGCACTTCGGGGCATAGAAATCGGGGCGGGCCCGGAATGCCAAAGTTGATGGCAGCGTTATCAACTTCACGAACCGACCAGACCCGAACCGACCAGAGGTGCACCGCGCATGGCTCTTGATCCCAACAAGCTGACCCGCAAGACCGGCGAGGCCCTCCAAGCCGCGCAAACACTCGCGCGAGAGCGCAACCACTCGGGGGTGAGCCCAGAGCATCTGCTCGCGGCGATGGTCGGCCAGCCCGAATCCGTGGTGCTGCCTGTGCTCGAACGGGTCGGCGTCACGCCGTCCACGGTGCGGACCCGGGTTGACGAAGCCTTGGCGAAGGTTCCCCAGGTGTACGGCGAGACCGCGAAGCAGGCGCAGCTCTCACCCGACGCGTTCCAAGTGCTTGAAGCGGCTGACGCGCAGCGCATGGAGCTCAGTGACGACTATCTCTCGACCGAGCACCTGCTCCTCGCCATGACCCAGGTCACCGGCGGCGTCGGCGATTTGGTGCGCGCGCTCGGTGTCACGTACGACGCCGTGCTTGGCGCGCTCAAGGAGGTGCGTGGCAGCCACCGCGTCACCAGCGAGAACCCCGAGGACCAGTACCAGGCGCTCGAGCGGTTCGGTCGCGACCTCACCGAAGAAGCGCGCAAGGGCAAGCTCGACCCCGTCATCGGTCGCGACGACGAGATCCGGCGCGTGATCCAGGTGCTCTCGCGCCGCACCAAGAACAACCCGGTGCTCATCGGCGAGCCCGGCGTCGGCAAGACGGCGATCGTCGAAGGGCTCGCGCGGCGCATCGTTGAAGGCGATGTGCCTGAGTCGCTGCGCAACAAGCGGCTGATCTCCCTCGATATCGGCGGGATGGTGGCCGGGGCGAAGTACCGCGGCGAGTTCGAGGACCGGATGAAAGCTGTGCTCAAGGAGATCACCGACGCGCAAGGTGAGGTGATCACCTTTGTCGACGAGCTCCACACGATCGTGGGGGCCGGGGGCGCTGAGGGCGCCGTCGACGCCGGCAACATGATCAAGCCGATGCTGGCGCGCGGCGAGCTGCGCATGATCGGTGCGACCACGCTCGACGAGTTCCGCAAGTACATCGAGAAGGACCCCGCGCTCGAACGCCGCTTTCAGCAGGTGTTCGTGGGTGAGCCGTCGGTCGAGGACACGATCGCGATTCTGCGCGGCCTCAAGGAGCGGTACGAGGTGCACCACGGTGTGCGAATCCAGGACGCCGCGCTCGTGGCCGCGGCCGTGTTGTCCGATCGCTACATCACGGCGCGCCAGCTTCCCGACAAGGCCATCGACCTGATCGACGAGTCTGCGTCGCGGCTGCGCATCGAGATCGACTCGATGCCGATCGAGATCGACGTGGTCGAGCGGCGCATCCGCCAGCTCGAGATCGAGAAGGCCGCGTTGGCCAAGGAGACCGACGAGCCGTCCAAGCAGCGCCTCGCCGCGCTGGAAGCGGAGCTCGCGGAGCTGGCCGAGACGCGCGACGCGATGGTCGCCCATTGGCAGAACGAGAAGGACGCCATCAGCGAGATCCGAGCGCTCAAGGAGCAGCTCGAGCAGGCGCGGAACGAGGCCGAGCGCGCCGAGCGCGAAGGCAACCTCCAGCGGGCGGCGGAGCTGCGGTACGGCACCATGCGCGACGTCGAGCAGGAGATCGAGGAGAAGACCGTCCGGCTCGACGAGCTCCAGCGCGAACAGAAGATGCTGAAGGAAGAGGTTGACGAAGAAGACGTTGCCGAGATCGTGTCGAAGTGGACGGGCGTTCCCGTGACGCGGCTGCTCGAGGGTGAAGTCACCAAGCTCATCCGCATGGAAGACGTGCTCCACGGACGCATCGTCGGCCAAGACGCTGCAGTCGACGTGGTCGCGAATGCCATCCGTCGCTCACGTGCCGGGTTGTCCGACGCGCACAAGCCAATCGGATCGTTCCTGTTCCTCGGCCCGACGGGCGTGGGCAAGACCGAGCTCGCGCGCAGCCTCGCCGACTTCCTGTTCGACGACGAGCGGGCGATGGTTCGCATCGACATGTCGGAGTACCAGGAAAAGCACAACGTGTCGCGCCTCGTGGGCGCGCCTCCTGGGTACGTGGGCTACGAGGAGGGCGGTCAGCTCACCGAAGCAGTTCGCCGACGCCCGTACTCGGTGATCCTGCTCGACGAGATCGAGAAGGCACACCCCGACGTGTTCAACGTGCTGCTTCAGGTGCTCGACGACGGCCGACTCACCGACGGGCAGGGCCGCACGGTCGACTTCTCGAACAGCGTGCTGATCATGACGTCGAACCTTGGCGGCGGCGCTATCGAGCGGCGAGCGTCCGGGAGGGCTCTCGCGGAGGACCCCAACGCCCTAGCGAGCGCGACCGAAGAGATGACGAGCGTTGTGCTCGACGTGGTGCGCAACCACTTCAAGCCGGAGTTCCTCAACCGCATCGACGAGATCGTGGTGTTCCACCCGCTCACGCAAGAGCACATCCGCGAGATCGTGATGTTCCAGGTGGAGCACCTGCGGGCGCGGCTGGCCGAGCGCAGCCTCGGCTTGGAGCTCACCGACGCAGCACTCGATCATCTCGCGACCGTGGGATACGACCCCGATTACGGCGCGCGTCCGCTCAAGCGCGTGATCCAGAAGGAGATCGCCGACTCGGTGGCGCTCGGCCTGCTGAAGGGTGACTATTCCGATGGCGACATCGTGATGATCGACGCGGCCAGCGACGGCCAACTCACCTTTAGCCGCCGCCAAGCCGTCAACGCCTGATCAAGCTCCCGGCGACGAGACAGTCAGGCCGTTGGCCTCGGCCGCCTCGATTGTTCGGCGGTCGTACGAGAAAAAGACGACGTCGGGTGACTCAAGCGCGAGTGCGGTCGCAACGTGGATCGCGTCGAGGGAGCGGAGTGTGCGTGGCTCGATCTGCGCGGCCCGTTCCAGCACCGGTCGATCGACGGGCACCATCTCGATGCCCAACAAGGCCGCGCGCGCGCGTGCGCCCGCTGATTCACCCTCGCGCAAGGCAGCTCGCGAGACCTCGGTCACCGCGAGCTCACTCGTCACGAGCCGGTCGACACCATGGATGGACTCTCGCAGCGCCATCGACTCGGGTTCGGAAAGCGCCATCTTCACGAGGGCTGACGACTCGGCGTATGCGATCCTCACTCCTTGCCTTCCCGATCCTCCATCAATGCTTTCGTCCCTGCGTATGACGGCGGACCGGGCGGCAGCGGGATGTCCTTGAACGAGCCCACCGCGGGCTTCAGGCGACCTTGCGCCCGCAAACGCTCGAGTGGGTCATCGATTGCGACGGGCGGTCGCAAGATGGCGACCGGGTGACCGTGCTCCGTCACCTCGAGCGACTCGCCATCCTTGACCCGTTGCACGTACACGCTGAGGTTCTGTCGCAGCTCGCGGATGCCGACCCGATCCATGTAGCACACGGTAGCACAATTGGCTTTGGCCTCAGACGGGCGTTGAGGTCTTTGTTATCTCGATCTTGACGGTGTCGCTTTCGGGAACCCCGTGTCTCGGTGGTCGGGCGTACACCTCGAGGTGCAACTGCGAGCCGAGCGGTGCGTCTTTCATGGCGCGAACGACGATGTGGAGGTCGCGCGAGGAGCCCGGCTTGAGTCCGTAGACCCGTGCCGAAAATCGGCGCTCCGAGAAGGGGCTCTGCAACTCCGAATTTCCCAGTCGGTACCGGATTCGGAAATCGTCCGCGGGTCCGGATACGACGGTGCCGATGAGCCCGTAATCCTCGACGTGGTCGCCGTCGTTCTGGATGCGGATCGTGAGCTCGACGCGCGTGTCGACGATCACGTTTCGCTGCTGGCCGGCACCGTTGCCATAGATGTCGTCGCCAGTGAATGTGTTGCCGTCTCGTCCGACGAGGATCAGGTCGGGTTGGGCTCCAGATTGGCCGGTTGCGGCCGCAGGTGAGATCGCCAGCGTCAGCGCGACCGCGAGGAGGAGTGCGCCCCGCGACACGATTTCGAGCGTAGCCTCCGCGCATGCCCGCGCCGTCCGAGAGTGAGACGCTCGCCGCGACCGAGCGCTGGTTCACCGCGCGCGGACTTCCCCACTTCATCTTTCGGTACAGCGCATCGCGCGACGTGTGGACGCGCGCCGTGCCGTTGCTCACGCTGGTTGCGCTTGGCGAGGTTGCCGCAAACGCGCCGAGCGACGACTTCCCGGTATGGGGGAGCGTGCTGGCGTGCCTTGTGGCGTTCTTCGCGGTCCTTGCCGTGTGGGTGACCGCAAACATCCTGCGGCATCGCCCGCCCCTCTCGCGACCCGACGATGTCGGACCGGTCGAGATCGCGCTGTTCGTGATCGTGCCTGCGCTCGTGCCGATCGTGGCGAGCAACCAATGGCGTTCCGGGCTCATCACCGGTGGAGCGAACGTGCTGCTCCTCGCGCTGATCTACGTCGGCACGAGCTACGGCGTCGTACCCATGACCCGTTGGGTGGTGGGCCACGGCACGCGCCAGATCCTCTCGGTCTCGGCGTTGCTGGTGCGTGCCCTCCCGCTCTTGCTGCTCGTGGTGATCATCGTCTTCTACACAGCCGAGCCGTATCAGTTTGCGCATGCGCTTCCCTGGCCGCTTCTCGTTCTCGCACTGCTTCTCTTTGCGCTGGTGGGCATCGCATTTGCGATCGTCCGCGTGCCTCGGCAAGTCGGTGAGCTGTCCGAGCACGAGACGTGGCGGCTGCTGCGCACTCGGGCGAACGCCACGCCCGCGGCGCATCTCCGCGCGAGCAAGCCGCCCGAGGTCCCAACGTTGTCTCGCAAGGAATGGGTCAACGTCGGGCTTGTGGTGCTGGCCAGCGAGGCCATCCTCGTGGTGCTCGTCGGTCTGGCCATGTTCGGCTTCCTCGTGGTGCTCGGGATGCTTACGGTCCCGGCCGACCTCGCAACGGCGTGGGCTACCGCCCCAATCGACAAGCTCGTCTCGTTCCGCCTCTTCGGTGCGGATCTCGCGATCAGCAGCGAGCTGCTCAAGACCTCCGCGTTCCTTGCGGGCTTTACGTCCCTCCAGTTCACGGTCTCGCTGCTGAGCGACGGCACGTACCAAGAGGAGTTCCTCCACGACCTCCGGGAGGAGCTGCGCGACGCGCTCGCCGCTCGCGCCGTCTACCTGACCGTGAAGATCCGCCAGGTGCACGCGAAGTCATGAGAGAAACCAAGGACGCCAACGTGCCCCGGTCCGACTACCCTGCCTCTAACGTGACTGCAGTCGCGTGTCTCGAGACCATCGTGAACCGGAGGCCCACGTGCCCGGCACGGTGATCGTCGGAACCCAATGGGGCGACGAAGGTAAGGGTCGTTTCACCGACTACTTCGCCAAGGAGTCGACGCTCGTCGTTCGCTACCAGGGCGGCCACAACGCCGGGCACACGATCGTCGTCGAGGGCGAAGTGTTCGCGCTCCAGCTCGTACCGAGCGGTGTGCTGTACCCCTCCGTCACCCCGATCATCGGCAACGGTGTGGTCGTTGATCCCGCGGTGCTGATCGCTGAGCTCGACATGCTCGAGGGCAAAGGTGTCAACACGAGCAAGCTCGTGGTGTCGGGCAACGCGCACTTGATCATGCCGTACCACCAAGAGCTCGATCGCGTGACCGAGCGTTACCTCGGGAAGAACAAGCTCGGCACCACCAAGCGTGGCATCGGACCGGCATACGCCGACAAAGCGTTACGCGTCGGTCTGCGCGTGCAGGACCTGCTCGACCCGAAGATCTTCCGCGAGAAGCTCGACCTTGCGTTGCGTGAGAAGAACGGCGTGCTCGCCAAGGTCTACAACCGCCTCCCGCTCGATGGTGACGAGATCGCCAAGCAGTACCTCGCCATGGTGCCGCGGCTCGAACCGATGATCGCCGACACCGTGCACATGGTGCACGACGCGCTCGACGCCGGGCAGCAGGTGCTCTTCGAGGGCGCGCAAGCCACGTATCTCGATCTTGATCACGGCACGTATCCGTTCGTGACGTCGTCGAACCCGATAGCAGGCGGTGTGTGCACGGGTGCAGGCGTGGGGCCGCGTGCCATCGACCGCGTGGTGGGCGTCTCCAAGGCGTACACCACACGAGTCGGCGCAGGACCGTTCCCGACCGAGCTGTTCAAAGGCGACGAGGTTGGCGAGCTCTTAGTGGACCGGGGGCACGAGTTCGGCACGAACACCGGGCGACGCCGGCGTCCGGGATGGCTCGACGGGGTGATGTTGCGCCACGCAGTCCGACTCAACAGCTGTAGTGAGATTGCGATCACGAAGCTCGATGTGATGGCTCCGTTGGCCGAGCTGAAGGTATGCGTGGCCTACGAAGGTGACGACGGCACGCGTTACGACCACGTGCCGTATCACCAATCGATCCTGCACAAGGTGCGACCGATCTACGAGACGTTGCCGGGCTGGCAAAGTGAGATCACCGACGCTGAGCACCTCGAAGACCTGCCCGCCGCAGCACGCGACTACGTGCGCTTCGTCGAGCAGCTCGCGGGCGTGCCGGTGACGTTCGTGTCCGTCGGCCCCGGTCGCGAGCAGACGGTCGTTCTTCCCCAAGCAGCTTGACGTGCGCGTTCTCGTTGTGGGGAGCGGCGGGCGTGAGCACGCGCTGTGTTGGACGCTTGCGAGGAGCGCGTCGGTCGATGAAGTGATCGCGGCGCCCGGGAACCCGGGCATCGAGGCCGTTGGTAGGTGCATGCCGGTCGACGTGAAGGATCCAGCCGCGGTCGCTCAACTGGCCGACAATGTCGGCGCCGATCTCGTGCTCGGCGGATCGGAAGAGAGCCTGGTGCGCGGCTTGGTCGACGCCGTTCAGGCGCGGGGCCGCCACGCCTTCGGCCCCACAGCCGTTGCCGCGCATCTCGAAGGGTCGAAGGCGTGGATGAAGGAGCTGGTGGCCGAGGCCGGTGTTCCGACGGCACGTCACGCCGCGTTCACCGCGGCTGACGAAGATGGCGCGCTCGAGTTCCTGACCACGCTCGATGGGTTGTATGTGGTGAAGACCGACGGCTTGGCCGCCGGCAAGGGAGTGGTCGTCACTGAGTCGCTGGACGAGGCGCGCGACGCGGTGCGCGCCTATCTCTCCGGCTCGGCGTTTGGAGACGCCGGGCGCACGTTGGTCATCGAAGAGGGGATGCGCGGGCCTGAGCTGTCCTTGCTCGTGGTGTGCAACGGGGATGTGGATGGGGCGGCGCCCCTCGCCCCGGCCCAGGACTTCAAGCGTATCGGCGACGACGACACCGGCCCCAACACCGGTGGCATGGGTGCGTACTCACCGGTCCCCGTTGCCGGCGCCGACATCGTGGAGCAGGTGATGGCCGAGGCCGTTCGCCCCACGTTGCGTGCGTTGGCTGCTCGGGGCATCGAGTACCGCGGCATCCTCTACGCGGGCCTGATGCTGACCGAAGACGGGCCGAAGCTTGTGGAGTACAACGTGCGTTTCGGCGATCCCGAGTGCCAAGTAGTCGTGCCGCGACTCACCACCGATCTCGGCGAGCTCTGCCTCGCGTCGGCGAGCGGCAAGCCACTCCCCGACGTTCGTTGTGCGACAGATGCGTGGGTGACCGTTGTGCTTGCCAGCGAGAGCTATCCGGCGTCGCCGCGCACCGGCGACGTGATCGAGGGCATCGATGCTGCGGCCGCGCAACCCGGCGTGTTGGTCTTCCATGCGGGAACTGCTCGCAACGACGACGGTCGGCTCGTCACGGCAGGAGGGCGCGTGCTCGACGTGACTGCCTCCGCACCCACGCTGGGTGAGGCGCGCGATCAGGCGTATGACGCTGCCGCAATGATCAGTTGGCCGGGGATGCAACTCCGTCGCGACATCGCCGCGGCTGCGGCGGCGCAGGTATCGGCGTGAGCTTGTTGGAGATGAGGGCGTTAGAACAGGTTGGTGGGCCGCTTCTGGTGGCGGCTCATGTTCGTGACCGCCGTTCGTCGCGGGCCCGGCGCGCGCACGCCGGCAGCCACGAGGGCACAGTCGATGCAGCGGGTGGGCTGACGCTTGCGGGTCGTGGGCACGAGGCACTGCGAGCACCAGAGCTCGCCGCAGTCGTCGCACTTGCCGACGGCACGAGCGGCGAAGTGCTTGGCGCAGGCACCGAGGAAGGCCGGTCGCGTGGGCCCGTTGGTCCCGATCCCGTTGCCATTCGAATGGCTGTTGCCGTTCCCGTTGGCGCGGCCGTTCCCGTTGTCCGTGCCCCATTGGTCCGTTTGCACGCCTTCGCCTCCCGCGGCACTCGTGTGCGCGTGGCGTCCCGCGACCACTCGCCGCGAGCGACCTCGTCGCACGTACAGTGTCGGCAGGGAGGGACCAGCCCTTGATCCCCCGTTACGCCCTATCTCCGATGGCGGACCTGTTCGCCGACGAAGCTCGCTACGCCACCTGGCTCGAGGTGGAGACCCTCGCGGCCGAGGCCCAGGCCAAGCTCGGCGTGGTCCCACCTGAGGCCGCGGCAGCTATCCGGGCCCGCGCCGGGTTCGACGTCGCTGCGATCGAGGCCCGCGAGCGGGTCACCGACCACGATGTGGCCGCCTTCGTCGACGTGGTTCAGGAGCGCGTTGGCCTGCCCGAGGGGGCGTGGGTCCACCACGGCCTGACGTCGAGTGATGTCGTCGACACCGCCTTATCGGTGACCCTCGTTCGGGCGTGCGACCTGCTGCTCGGCGCGGTCGACGAGCTCGAGGTGGCGATCGCGGCTCGGGCCCGGGAGCACCGCTCCACACCGATGGTTGGCCGCACCCATGGGATCCACGCCGAGCCCACCACCTTCGGCGCCAAGGTCGCGCTGTGGGCACTCCAGGTGCGACGCGATCGAGTGCGGCTCGAGCGAGCCCGTGAGGCGATCGCGGTCGGGAAGCTGTCGGGTGCCGTCGGTACGTATTCGAACGTCGCGCCCGAGGTCGAGGCGTATGTGTGTGAGCACCTTGGGCTGCAACCCGTTCCCGCGACCCAAGTCCTCACGCGGGATCGCCACGCCGAGCTCCTGTACGCGTGCGCGTCGCTCGGCGCCGCCGTGGAGACGTTTGCGCTCGAGATCCGCCACCTCCAGCGCACGGAGGTCGGCGAAGCTGAAGAGCCGTTCCGTTCGGGGGAACAGAAGGGCTCGAGCGCGATGCCGCATAAGCGCAACCCAGTGAAGTGCGAGCAGCTCTGTGGCCTCTCCCGCGTGTTGCGAGCCAACGTTGTTCCTGGGCTCGAGAACGTGGCGCTCTGGCACGAACGCGACATCTCGCACTCGTCGGTGGAGCGGATCGTGCTCCCCGACTCGCTCATGCTCGCTTACTACCTCGCGGTGAAGTTCCGCGCGATCGTGGAGGGGATGGTCGTGCACCCTGAGCGCATGCTGGCCAACCTCGACGCGTCACACGGGCTCGTGTTCAGCCAGCCGGTGCTCCTCGCACTCGTCGAGGCCGGCATGACTCGCGACGATGCGTACCGACTCGCCCAGCGCAATGCGATGCGCACGTGGGAAGAGCGCCGTCCGTTCCTCGATGTTCTGCGCGAAGACCCGGAGGTGACGGCGGTGCTCGACGACACCCGCCTCGCCGCATGCTTCGATCTCGACCACGCGCTCGCGAACGCCGGACGGGCAGTGGACGCGCTCACGTGAGCCGGCTCGCGCTCCCGCACTGTTACACCGGCAAGGTTCGCGACCTCTACGAGGTCGATCACGACCGCATGTTGATCGTGGCGTCGGATCGCATCTCGGTGTTCGATGTGGTGCTTCCCGATCTCGTGCCCGACAAGGGCCGGGCGTTGACCGCGTTGGCGACCTTCTGGTTCGAGCGCACCGCCGATGTGTGGCCGAACCACGTGGTGTCGTCGGATCCCACCGACTTTCCCGAGACGGCCGGACCCGACGTCGCGGGGCGGGCGATGCTCGTGCGGGCGGCCCGACCGGTCCGCTTGGAGTGCATCGCGCGCGGCTACCTGTTTGGCTCGGCGTGGTCTGAGTACGAAACCGTCGGTACGGTGAACGGGGTCGCCATGCGTTCGGGGATGTGCCAGGCCGAACGGCTCGACGAACCGATCTTCACGTCCACCACGAAGGCCGAAGCCGGTCACGACGAGGCCCTCACCAACGCCCAGGCCGCCGCGCTCGTGGGCGACGACGTGTTCGAGCAGGTATGCGAAGCAACGCTTGCGATCTATGCGCTCGGCGCAGCGCACGCAGCTGAACAGGGATTGATCCTCGCCGACACAAAGCTCGAGTTCGGCAAGGTCGACGACACCGTGATCGTGATCGACGAGATGATGACGTGCGACTCCTCACGCTACTGGTCGACGGAGGACTACCAGGTGGGAACGTCGCCCCCCTCGTTCGACAAGCAGTACGTGCGCGACCACTACTTGGCGCTCGGTTGGGATCAGAAACCCCCGGCGCCCGCGTTGCCTCCCGAGGTGATCGCCGGAACACGCGCCCGCTATGTCGAGGCGCACGAGATGCTCACCGGCCGCAGCTTCGACGAATGGCACGGCGCCGACGAGTGAAAGAAGAACGCAGCAAGTGACGCTTTGCCGCGTATTTGGTGGCAACGCGTCACTTGCTCGGATGTGAGGGCGGCACCGCGTACGATCGGGGTCGTGCAGTTTCAAGCCCGGATCGACGTGAAGCACCTGCCCGGCATTGCCGATCCGCAGGGCGCGACCGTTCAACGCTCGTTGCCGGCTCTCGGGTACACGAACGTCTCCGAGGTTCACATCGGCAAGTTGATTCGGCTCGTGCTCGACGCGCCCGACGAGGTTGCGGCCCGTGTACAAGTCGTCGAGATGTGCGAGCGCCTGCTCGCCAACCCCGTGATCGAGGCCTACGAGATCGAGATCATCGAGCTCGCACCGAACACGTAGCGAGTGGAGCGAATGGAGTGAGCGCAGCGAACGGAAGTAGCGGAACGGGAGCGGAGAAGTCGAGATGAGTGCCCGCGTCGCCGTCATCGTGTTCCCGGGGACGAACTGCGAGCTCGACGTGATGCACGTGCTCGAGCAGCTCGGTGGCGCACCTGAGCTCGTGTTCCACACCGAAACAAGCCTTGGTGGCGCCGATGCCGTCGTCGTGCCGGGTGGCTTCGCCCATGGCGACTACCTCCGCACCGGCGCGCTGGCGCGCTTCTCTCCGGTGATGGCCGCGGTCGGTGAGCACGCAGCGGGCGGCGGTCCGGTCGTGGGTATCTGCAACGGCTTTCAGGTGCTTACAGAAGCCGGCCTCCTGCCGGGTGCTCTGCAGAAGAACGCGGGCTTGAAGTTCTTGTGTGCGACCGTGGAATGCCGGGTCGACTCGACTCGCTCGGTGCTGACCGCGGGTGCCGCGCCCGGCGCGGTGCTCCGGCTGCCGATCAACCATTTCGAGGGCAACTACATCTGTGACGCGGCCACCCTCGATCAGCTTCGGGCCGACGATCGCATCGTGCTGCGTTACGTGGACAACCCCAACGGCGCGCTCGACGACATCGCTGGGATCTGCAGCGAGCAGGGCAACGTTGTGGGGCTCATGCCCCACCCCGAGCGCGCAAGCGACGCGGTGCTCGGCTCGGCAGACGGCGTGGTGCTGCTCCAGTCGCTGCTCGACGCGGCGACTGCTCGTTCCGCCGCAGCCTGAGCGTCAGTTGCCGCGCGTGATGCCGGCCGTCTTGAGGATGTCGGCGGGGACTCCGAGGTCGCGCCACGTGGCGTACGCGATGCCCTTGCGGGCGGCGTAGGCCTTGGCCACCTGCACGAAGCCGGCCTCCAGCGCCGAGAGGTCGACGGTGGTGCCGGTCTGCATGCCGGCGAGCTCGGCCTGGAGGTCGCGGCGCTCCTGGGTGAGCTGCAAGCGCTGGAGCGACGACACGCCGCCGATCTGTCCGTCGATGGCAACGAGCCGCTTCTGAATGGAGTCGGGTGTGCGCCGCCGGCCCCGCCGAGGCCGGTGTTGCTCGAGGGCGTCGAGGTAGGCCTTCACTGCTTGGCCTTCCTTGCGACCGGCAGCCATGGCGTTCTTGTGCTCGGGAGTAAGAGATTTGGGGGGCATTTCGATGACTTCCTCTTGAGACGAATGCGCGAACGCTATCTTACCCAATTCTGCCACGAAGCATTTGGTGAAATCGAGCCGTCGCCAGAGGCGAGCGGGAGACGGCCGGACGTCCTCCACGCACAGCGAGCCGGTCGCCGAGGTGGAGTGGAGCGGCCCGGCACGAAGTGCCGAGAGCGGATACGTAGTCTCACTCTGTGACCGCGGAGCCCATGCATCGTCAGCTCGGGCTCACCGACGGCGAGCTCGGCGACATCGAAGAGCTGCTCGGCCGGGAGCCGACCGAGCTCGAGCTCGCGATGTATGCGGTGATGTGGTCAGAGCACTGCTCGTACAAGTCGTCGAGCGTCCATCTCCGGCGCTTTCCTACCGAGGCGCCGTGGGTGCTCGTAGGTCCTGGTGAAGGCGCGGGCGTCATCGATGTTGGCGACGGGCTCGCCGTAGCGATTCGCATCGAGAGCCATAACCACCCGTCGGCCGTCGAGCCGTATCAGGGCGCGGCGACCGGCGTCGGCGGCATCATCCGCGACATCTTCTCGATGGGCGCGCGCCCGATCGCGCTCATGGACCCGCTGCGCTTCGGATCGCTCGACGACGCGCGTACCCGCTACCTGTTCGAAGGCGTCGTCTCCGGCATCAGCGGCTACGGCAACGCGGTCGGTGTGCCTACGGTCGGCGGTGAGGTCGTGTTCGACGACTGCTACCGCGAAAACCCGCTCGTGAACGTGTTGTGCCTCGGTCTCCTCCCGATCGAGCGGCTCGTGCTCGCGCGCGCCGAAGGCGCGGGGAAGCTCGCGGTGCTGCTCGGATCGTCGACCGGGCGCGACGGCATCGGTGGCGCGAGCGTGCTCGCGTCGGCGGGCTTCGAGGAGGGATCCGAAGCGAAGCGACCGTCGGTGCAGGTGGGCGACCCGTTCGAGGAGAAGCGCCTCATCGAGGCGTGCCTCGCGCTCCTCGACGCCGGACTGGCCACCGGCGTACAGGACCTCGGTGCGGCCGGGCTCTCGTGCGCGGCATCGGAAACCGCAGCCAAGGGTGGCGCGGGCATGGATGTGGACGTGGCGCGCGTGGCGCGCCGAGAGCCGGGGATGAACCCGGTCGAGCTGCTCACATCGGAGAGCCAGGAGCGCATGCTCGCGATCGTGGAGCCGAAGCATCTCGACGAGGTGCTCGCCCTGTGCGAGCGTTGGGAGATCCGCGCCACGGTCGTCGGGCGCGTGACCGACACCGGCCGCTTCCGCGTGTTCGACGGGCTCTTCGACGCCGTTGGGGTCGCTGGAACCAACCCGCCTCTCCCGTCGCACTCGCTCGACAGCGCGGATGTCAAGCCCTCGCCGTCGGATCCGCTCGCCGCTCCTCTTGCCGACCTGCCGTGCGAGAGCCTGGGCAACGGTCCGATGTACACCCGCCCGATCAGCCCGCCGGCTGACCAAGCGACATTGAACGCCGCCGACCCGTGGGAATCGCTCGCCGAGAACTTTGGTCCCGGCACCGACTGCTCCGATGATCTCCTCGCGCTGCTCGCCACGCCGACGATCGCCGACAAGTCGTGGGTGTGGCGCCAGTACGACCACCAGCTCTTCTTGAACACGGTGGTTGGGCCGGGCGGCGACGCCGCGGTGCTGCGCCTCAAGGGCACGTCGAAGGCACTCGCGCTTGCAACCGACGGCAAGGGCCGGTTCTGTCGTCTCGATCCGCGCACCGGCGGCCGCCTCGTGGTGCTCGAGGCGGCGCGCAACGTGGCGTGCGCGGGCGCCGAGCCGCGCGCGCTGGTGAACTGCCTGAACTTCGGGAATCCCGAGCATCCCGAGGTGATGTGGCAGTTCCGGGAAGTCGTCGAAGGCATCAGCGAAGCGTGCGAAGCACTCGGCATCCCCGTGGTCGGGGGCAACGTCAGCTTCTACAACGAGTCGCGCGGCGCCGACATCGATCCCACACCGGTGGTCGGTGTCGTGGGGCTCATCGAGCGGCTGGACGGCGTGCCGCCGATCCTGCGCACCATCGAGCGCGAGCACCTCGTGGTGCTTGGCACGACCCGCGCCGAGCTCGGCGGTTCCGAGTGGGCCGCAGTCGTGCACGGCCTCGACGGCGGCATGCCTCCTGTCGCCGACCTCGACGACGCGCGCCGACTGCACTCGTTCGTGAGCGAGCTCGTCGCGGGGCGTTCCGTCGGCGGTGTGCACGACTGCGCCGACGGCGGACTCGCGGTCACGCTCGCCGAGATGGCGTTCGGCAGCGGGATCGGCTTCACCGTGACGCCCGAAGCCGACGTTGCCGCGGCCGCGTGGTGCTTCTCGGAGTCGGCGAACCGAGTGGTCGTATCGGTGGACGCGCGTCCGCTGCCGCACTTCCTGCGTCGGGCTGAGGAAGCCGGTGTGCACGCCGTCGACCTCGGCACCGCTAGCGGCGATCGCCTCATCATTGACGGAGTGATTGACGTTGGGCTCGCGGATGCCGAATGTGTCTGGCGCGAAGCGATCCCCAACGCGCTCGGAGCGTCCGCTACTGCCGAATGAGTCCTACCGGTTGAGCAGGCCGATGTGTTCTAGCCACGAGACCACGAGCGCGATCGATGCACTCGGCTCGCGGTCGTGGGTGGGCACCCGCAACTCGGGTGCGAACGGCTCCTCGTAGGCGTCGTCACCGGTTCCGCTCGCCCCCGCACCCGACCCGCCGTCCACGAACACCTCGACGAACTTGGCAACCGCGGCGCGGACCTGCTCTCGGTCGTCGCGATCGGGACGATCGGCCGCGGCAACCACCGTCACACCGCCTTCGGCCAGGACGCGTACTAGCCATACAGTCGCCTCGAGACCATCGACGAGATGAAGCAGCTCGTCCTCGTCGAGGATCACCACCGGCAGCCCGGCGCGTTTCAGCTCGCTGGCGATGGCGCGTCCGATGGTGCTCTTGCCGGATCCGGGCCGACCCGTCAGCCAGAGGCACATCGCCATGGTTCAAACGCTACGTGTCCGGCAACCCCGATCGCGCATGGGATACTTGCCGGGCGATGGACCGCCAACTAGGGCACGCGTGCGGGATCTTCGGCGTGTATGCGCCGGGTGCGCCGGTGGCCAACCTCGCCTACCTGGGGCTCTACGCGCTCCAGCATCGCGGGCAGGAGTCTGCCGGCATCGCAGTCAGCGACGGCGAGAGCATCACGGTGAGCAAAGACATGGGGCTCGTCACCCAGGTGTTCGACGAGCGGAGGCTCGCTCCACTTCAGGGTCATCTCGCAATCGCGCACAATCGCTACTCCACGACCGGTTCGAGCACCTGGCGCAACGCGCAACCCGTGTACCGCTCCGTTGGTGACGAGGGCTTCGCGCTCGGCCACAACGGCAACCTCACGAACGTGGTCGAGTTAGCCGAAGGGCTCGGCATGCTGCCGGGGTTCGAGTCGGCGAGTGTCGACGTGGATTCCACCACCGATTCCGCCCTCATCGGTGAGCTCATCGCCAAGGAATACCCAACCCAGTCGCGCTCCGACGGCCGCGATCTCGAGGTCGCGCTGGAGAAGGTGCTCCCCACCTTGGAGGGTGGGTTCTCGCTGGTGTTGATGGACGACGCTCGCCTCATTGGCGTGCGCGACCGCCACGGGTTCTGGCCGTTGGTGCTCGGACGCATCGAGGGGGGTTGGATCCTCGCCAGCGAGACCGCCGCGCTCGACATCGTCGGCGCGCACTTCGTGCGCGAGGTCGAACCGGGCGAGATGGTGGTGATCGACGCGAGTGGCATACGCGAGTACCGCTTTGCTGAACCCGACCCCAAGCTGTGCCTGTTCGAGTTCGTGTACTTCGCCCGACCCGACACCTACCTCTATGGGCGCAGCGTGCACGCCGCCCGTCAGCGTATGGGCGAGGAGCTCGCCCGTCAGGCTCCCGTCGACGCCGACATGGTGATGCCCGTTCCCGAGTCGGGCATCCCCGCCGCCCAGGGATACGCGCGTGCCGCGGGGATCCCCTACGGCGACGGGCTCGTGAAGAACCGCTACGTCGGCCGCACGTTCATCCAACCCAGTGCGCAGCTGCGCAGCGGCGGTGTGCGCATGAAGCTCAATCCGCTGCGCGAGAACATCCGCGGCAAGCGCCTCTTGGTGGTCGACGACTCGATCGTGCGCGGTACCACGACCCGCCAAGTGGTCGCGATGCTGCGAGAGGCCGGCGCCGAGGAAGTGCACTTCCGCGTGTCGTCGCCGCCGTACAAGTGGCCGTGTTTCTACGGCATGGACACCGGGCGCCGCTCGGAGCTGCTCGCGGCCGATATGGCGGTTGGCGAGATCAAAGAGTTTCTCAAAGTCGATTCGCTCGCGTACCTCGAGCTTGATCGCGTGATCAGCGCCACCGGCGCGGCCGCGGGCTCGTTCTGCACCGCGTGTCTCTCCGGGCATTACCCGGTGCCCATACCCGACCTCGCCGACGCCAAGCTGGTGCTCGAAGGCGCCGGCAACGCGGCGCCGGCAACGCTCGCCAGTGAAGGACACCAGGAGGTGGTCCTGCCCGTCGTCGACCCAGGCCGCGCGTGAAGCGTCGCAGTCGGCGAGGAGGCGAACCTCCTCGTCGTGGCGCGCCCCGTCGTGGCGCGCCCACCGATGCCGGGCTCACGTATGCCGAAGCCGGCGTCGATATCGGTGCCGGCGAGAAGGCCGTCGAGCTCATCAAGGCGCATGTGCGTTCCACGTTCCGCTCCGAGGTGGTCGGCGATATCGGTGGGTTCGGTGGGCTGTTCTCGCTCGGCAAGTTGCCGTACAAGGATCCGCTGCTCGTGTCGTCGACCGACGGCGTGGGCACGAAGTCGGTGATCGCCGCCGAAGTCGGACGCTTCGACACGATCGGCCTCGACGTGGTCGCGATGTCGGTCGATGACATCGCAGCTCACGGCGCTGAGCCCCTCTTCTTCCTCGACTACATCTCGGTCGGAAAGCTCGTGCCCGAGCACATCGAGCAGATCGTGCAGGGCGTCGCCCTGGGCTGCCGACAAGCTGGCTGTGCCCTGGTCGGTGGGGAGATGTCGGAGCATCCGGGCGTGATGGCTGCCGGTGAGTTCGACCTCGTGGGCTTTGCCGTCGGTGTTGTCGAGCGCGCGCAGCTGCTGCCCTCCGGAGTGCGCGACGGCGATCGGATCATCGGGTTCGCGAGCCCAGGCCTCCGGTGCAATGGGTACTCCCTTGCCCGGCGAGCGTTCGCGCGTGCCGGCCGACCCCTCGACAGTCCGGCGTGGCGCGGCGCGCGCCACTCGCTCGGTGCCGAGCTCCTCGTCCCGAGCGTGATCTATGCCCCGGCGGTGGCGAGCCTCCGGCGCCACGCCGAGGTGCACGCGCTCTGTCATGTAACCGGCGGCGGGATCCCCGGAAATCTCGAACGCGTCCTTCCCCGCGACTGCGACGCGGTGATCCAACGCGGTCGCTGGGAGGAGCCGAAGATCTTCGACGTGATCCAGGCCGCCGGTGAGGTGAGCGACGAGGAGATGGAGCACGTGTTCAACCTCGGTCTCGGGATGCTTGCGGTCGTGCCCGGCGACGAGGTGCATCACGCCATCGACGCCATCCGCACCGGTGGGCACGATGCCTGGTTGGTCGGCTCGGTCGTCGACGGCCACGGAAGGGTCACACT
Organism: Bifidobacterium breve; assembly: GCA_945889545.1. Classification (GTDB taxonomy): domain Bacteria; phylum Actinomycetota; class Acidimicrobiia; order IMCC26256; family PALSA-555; genus SHVJ01. Next base: position 19,931 of record CAMDCC010000012.1, read on the forward strand.
CGACCACCATGAGTGAAACCAATCTCGGACAATCGGTACGATCAGGGCTATGGAGCCCACCCCCGATTCTGCGGAGCCCGAGAAGCTGCTCACCCCGGCTGAAGTCGCCGCGATGTTTCGCGTCAACCCCAAGACGGTGACGCGCTGGGCGAGAGCCGGAAAGATCTCAGCCATCCGCACCCTCGGTGGCCACCGCCGCTTCAGAAAATCCGAGATCGACGCGCGCCTCAAAGAAGTAGAAGAAACCCCAGAACCACCACCCACCCCCAACGCGTAGGCGTCACCGACGCGGCGCCGGAGGCGCTCGCCAGGGAGCGAACGGTCTGCCCGAAATTTGGCGTTGACCCGCAGGAGCGCGGGCAGTGAGCGACCCAGACAAGCAGGAGCGAACGGGTCTGCGAGCACCTCGTTGTTCGAACCGTAGGAGCGCGGGCAGTGAGCGACCGAGGAGAGGTGAGTGGCCGGGGCCGGCGTCGATCCGGCGACCCCGCGCTTTTCAGGCGCGTGCTCTACCAACTGAGCTACCCGGCCGGGTGGTACCCAGCGTTCCGGGTACCCCGCGGTCCTGACGAGATTTGAACTCGCGACCTCCGCCTTGACAGGGCGGCGTGCACTCCAAACTGCACCACAGGACCTAGATGTTGCTGTGCTGCGACGGTTGGCAACCGCCGCCGCCGTGCCCCCAGGGGAATTCGAATCCCCGTTACCGCCTTGAAAGAGCGGCGTCCTGGGCCACTGGACGATGGGGGCCCTTCCCCGAAGGGGCTGCTCATGGTAGCAGTCGACCTTCGTAACCCCTCAGGGCTTGCGGCGGCGCGCGTGCACCACGGTGCGGCCGTGGGAGTACCGATGGCGCGGTCGACCCTTCACGAGGCGCGAGCCGACGGCGTTACGAAGCCGCTGGCGTCGGGGCGTCACATGGACGACGGCCACGTCGTCGAAGCCGGCCACGCGGAGCATGCCCAACAGGGCAGGAAGGTTCGGGCCCCACCAGTTGGTGGCGTCGCCGTAGAGCTCCTTGTCCGGATAGAACGCGGCGGCGGGCTCGCGAACACCGAGCAGGTCGACGTGGGTCTCGAGCACGAGGCGGTCGGCGGTCACGCTGGCCACTCGCTCCAGCGCGCTGATCGGATCGCGCAGGTGGTACAGCACACCGAGGAACAGCACGAGGTCGAAGGTGCCGCCGACGGTCTTGGGTGAGAGCGCGAGCACATCGACTTCGCGAGCTTCCACCTTGGAGCCGAGCGCCGCGTGCGCGCACTCGAATCCCCGCCGCCCGGTGCCGAGCTGTTGCCATGCGAACTCATCAGCGGCCACGACGCGCGCCGCACCCCGTCGCTCAGCTTCGAACGAGTAGAAGCCGTCCCAGGCGCCGATGTCGAGCACGCTGAGGCCCGCGAGCGAATCCGGAAGTCCGAGCAACGGCCACCGAGCGGGCGTCTCGTCGCGACCGGGCGTCACGATGCCGTTGCCGAGATCGATCGTGTGCCACCACACGATGTCGTTCACCTCGGAACGCAGTTGGTCATCCAACGGAAGGCCTCTCTGGGTGTGCATGACGGAATCCTGTGGGCCGCCAGGGAATCGAACCCTGAACCTCCGGGTTAAAAGCCCGTTGCTCTGCCAGATTGAGCTAGCGGCCCCGCATCGAGCGTACGCGTCGGACAGCGCTTCCTGTCAGCGATCTTCGATGCCGTGGGGGGAGCCGTACTCGGCGAGCAGGTCGAGGAACGGGACGGCGTCGAACGCCTCGGGGCCGAGCACGCCCGCACCCGACCAGGTGCCGTTGGCGACCAGCTCCAACGCGACGATCGGGTTGATCGCGGTCTGCCACGCGACGGCCTGGCATCCGAACTCGGCCATCGAGTCGGCGTTGTCGACCACGTGGTACAGGTACGTCGCGCGCGGCTGGCCGTCCTTGCCGATGCCCGTCACGTACGTGCCGGCGCAAGTCTTGCCGTGCATCTTGTCGCCGAGGTGCGCAGGGTTGGGCAGGCACGCAGCCACCAAATCCCGCGGACTCACCTCTACATCACGAACGCGCACGGGCTCGACGCGATCCAGTCCGACCGCGTGCAGGACGCGCAGCACATTGATGAACTCGTCGCCGAGGCCATACTTGAATGTGACGCGCTGGCAGTCGACCCATCGCGGCACGAGAATCACTTCTTCGTGCTCGACATTCACGCATTCGATCGGTCCGATGCCTTCCGGAAACTCGAAGACCTCAGGTTCGGAGAACGGCTCCGTCGTGAAGAACCCACCGTGTGCTTTGTCGTAGACGATCGGCGGGTTCAGGCACTCCTCGATCGTCGTCCAGATGGAGAACGTCGGAGCGAACTCGTAGCCGTCGACCGTGAGGTTGGCGCCGTCGCGCACGGCCACTTCGTCGATCGATGAGAAGAGGTGGTCGGCGGCGTACCGAGCAAACACATCCGACATGCCGGGTTCCACACCCATCCCCACGAGCGCGAGCAAGCCCGCGGCTTCCCAATCGGGTGCCCGAGCGAACTGTTCGGCGCCGAGCGGCGTACCAACGAGTCGGTACGGGTCCGTCGGGTGCGCCACCGACGGGGTCATCGCCATGTCGACGTAGCTGGCCTTAACGCGAAACGCGCCCTCGAAGATCGGCACGTTGAGCCGCGGGTCGCACGCGTTGAGCACAACATCGGCCCGTACCTCGCGTGCTTTCGCGGCCACGGCCTCGGGATCGCGCGCGTCGATCGAGTGCGCCACGCAGCGCGCATCCCCCACCCGTTGCACCACTTCTGTAGCCCGCGCCTCGTCGTAGTCGGTGACGATCAACGCGTCCACGAACGCGCGCCGCGCCGCGATTGCCACAATTGATTCACCGACGGCACCCGCGCCGACCAACAGGATTCGCATGAAGACGCCGGTTAGACCGCGAGCGCGTCAGCGAGCGCGGTGACGGGCCGACCGAGCGCCTCGGCCACGGCGGCGTTCGTCACAATGCCGTCAACGGTGTTCACGCCGAGAGCGAGCTCGGTGTCGGCCGCGACCGCATCAGCAACACCGAGCGTGGCGAGGGCGAGGGCATACGGCAAGGTGGCGTTGGTGAGCGCGTACGTAGAGGTGTGCGGCACCGCGGCCGGGATGTTGCCGACTGCGTAATGCAGCACCCCATGCATCTCGTACACAGGTTCGGCGTGGGTGGTCTCGTGGGTTGTCTCGATG
>CAMDCC010000013.1 GCA_945889545.1 Bifidobacterium breve
GCTCGAGCCGTTCGCGGCTCGGCTGCGCGAGGAAGGCGATGACGCCTGGCTCACCATCGCCGCCGAATACGACCAGTACGCCGTGCGTGAGTTCCTTGAGCTGCGGAAGTGGTCGGAGGGCGCCATCGAGATGTTCGGTCTCCTGTTCAACCAGGAGGCGTTGATGAACTCGTCGTTCCTGGAGCTGCTCCGTGAAGAGCTCGGTGGCTACTACAGCGACCTCGTGTATCTCGACGGTGGCACCGACAACCTGCCGCGCGCGTTTCTCCCCGAGCTGGCTGATCGCATCCGCTTCGGAGCCAAGATGGTCGCGCTCGACCAGTCCGATCGCGACGTGACGGTCCATTACAAGACGAGCGCCGGCCGGTTCTCGGTGACGGGCGACTACGCGATCGTCACCACGCCGTTTCCGGTGCTTCGCCACGTCGAGGTGCTTACCCCGTTCTCCCGAGCGAAGCAGCGTGCCATCCGTCAGCTCCACTACGACGCATCGGCGAAGGTGTTCCTCCAGTTCCGTCGCCGCTTCTGGGAAGACGACGACGGCATCACCGGCGGGGGAACGGTGACCGATCTCGCCGTCCGCAACGTGTACTACCCCGATCACGGCCGGGACACCGGCCGAGGCGTCATGCTCGCGAGCTACACGTGGGGTGAGGACGCACAGCGTTGGGGATCGCTGTCGGCCGAAGATCGAATCGTGCAGGCGTTGGAAGACGTCACGCGCATCCACCCGCAAGCGGCCGAGGAGTTCGAGGTGGGCGCGTCCAAGATGTGGCACGACGACGAGTTCGCCGGTGGTGCGTTCGCGCTCTTCGACCCTGGCCAGCAGACGCTCTTGTACGACGCGATCGTGGCCCCGGAGGGCCGCGTCCATTTCGCCGGTGAGCATGCATCGCTCGCACACGCCTGGATCCAAGGTGCGATCGAGTCGGGTGTGCGTGCCGCCGCCGAGGTGCACGACCGATGACTCGGGGGATGGCTACGTGGGCGCGGACCGAGCCCGATCGGCCCGCGATCTTCTGCGGCGATCGCACCCTCACCTACGGAGAGCTGCACGACCGGAGCACTCGTCTTGCGAACGCGATCGCCGCTCATGGGGTAGGGGACGGCGATCGGGTGGCGATCATGCTGCCGAACAGTGTGGAGTTCTTCGAGGCCTGGGCGGCCGCGAACAAGCTGAACGCGTCGGTGGTACTCGTGAACTGGCATCTCAAGACCGAGGAGCTCGCGTACATCCTCGCCGACTCCGGTGCACGGCTGCTCGTGGCGCATGCAGATCTGGAGGAGCATTTCGCGCCGGCGCTCGAAGAGACCGGTGCCGCAGTTCTCGTGGTCGGCGATGCCGGTGAGCGCGGCTACGAGCCTGCGATCGCCGCGGCATCGGACGGCCCGCCGCCGGTCGACCTGGAAGCGCTCACGGCACCGGTGTTCTACACGTCGGGGACAACCGGGCGTCCGAAGGGCGTGATCCACGGCAAGCCCGACCCGGGCGCGGCGAGCCGGAACATGGAAGGCCAGCTCGCGTTGTGGAGCTGGACCGAGAACGACGTGTACATCCTCTCGGGTCCCGCGTATCACGCAGGTCCGGGGGGCTGGGCCATGGCGGCGCTCTACGTGGGCGCGCCGATGGTGATCCTCGAGATGTTCGACGCGAGTGAGTGGTTGCGGCTGGTCGAGCAACACGGCGTCACGTGCAGCTTCGTCGTGCCCGCGCACTTCATCCGCATCTTGGAGGTGCCAGAAGCCGAATTCGGGGGGCGTGACCTGTCGTCGCTGCGGCTTCTCGTGCACGCGGGTGCGCCGTGCCCGATCCCCGTGAAGCGCCGGATCATCGAGGCGCTGCCGTGCGAGATCTCCGAGGTGTACGGCGCGAGCGAAGGCGGCGCCACCCGCATCAACTCGGCGGAGTGGCTGGAGCACCCGGGCAGCGTCGGCACGCCATGGCCCGGCGTGGAGGTGCACATCCTCGACGAATCTGGCAATCCCGTTCCTACTGGGACTGACGGCATCGTCTACGTCCACCCGCCGGGCGACACTCGCTTCGAGTACCACGACGACCCGGAGAAGACGGCGGAAGCGTGGCGCGAAGAGGGGTTCACGGTGGGCGACGTCGGCCATCTCGACGCCGACGGCTACCTCTTCCTCACCGACCGCGCGTCCGACATGGTGATCCGTGGCGGGGTCAACGTGTACCCGCGAGAGATCGAAGAGGCGCTGCACATGCACCCGGCGGTCGTGGACTGCGCGGTGTTCGGTGTGCCCGACGATCGGCTTGGCGAGCAGCTCCACGCGGTGGTGGAGGCACGGACCGCGGTGACGCCCGACGAGCTGCGTGACCACTGCCGCGAGCATCTCGCCGACTTCAAGGTGCCAGCCGCGTTCGAGCTCGTCGACGAGCTCCCGCGTCAACCGAACGGCAAGGTGCTCAAACGCGTGTTGCGTGACCAGCACTGGGCTGGCCGCGCAACCCGCATCTGAGCGAATGTGGAGAGGCCGGCGTTACAGAGCCGGCTCTCCGTCCGTCTTGATCACGGCGAACACCGCGCCCTGGCCGTCGCGGCCAACGTCGTAGTCGGTCCAACCGAGGACCGCTGTGTAGAACTTCATCGCATCTTCGCGATCGGTGGTGGACAGATCGATCCAACACGGGGTGCCGGGCGTGTACTCGGTCACCGTGGGCATCAGCGCTTCTCCTCGGGGCGTTCCGATTGAGCCTCGAGCGCGGCGATCTCGTCGGCGAGGGCTCGAAGTACCGGGAGCGTAGCCCTGTCTTTTGGGCGGTTCGCCAGCGCCTTCGAATGGATGACGTCATCGAGCGCGGCAACCTTGACGGCGACTCCCGCTACTGGCATCTCGACGGCTCGGCTTTCGATGTCGGCGTAGCTCTGGAAACCAGCGGGCTCGAACGAGATATCGAAGTGTCCGAACTCGGTGACGAGGTTGACCATCTTCATACGGGCGAGGAACTGTCCGTCTGAGCTGAAAGCAAAGCCGTCTGGGTCGCTGCTGGTCCGAATGCGTGCGCCCATGTCTCGGAGTGCGGCGGCGAGTCGGTCGAGGTTCGCGGGCGAAGAGTCGGGGCACACGTCGACGTCGCTCGTGATGGTTGGCGATCCGTGCATGATCGCGGCGAGGCCGCCAATCACGACGAAGTCGACCCGGTGCTCCGCGAGGGTCGCGAGGATCTCAGCGGGCTTGAGCTCAGGTGCTGCCATCGCTTCAGTTCCCTCGTTGGGCCACACCGAGAAGCGCAGTCACGTTGCGAACGGTGGCGAGGCGTGTGTCCGGAGTCTGTGACAGCGTGCCCACGATCTGACTCCGGTCAACGTCGTCATGTCGCCGGAACACGAGGTCGGCTTCGAAGCCACACGCGGTGAGGATGCGCGCCAGCGTGTCGACGCGGGGGATGTCGTGTCCCCGCTCCCACGCCGAGACCGCGGATTGGGTTGTCCCGAGACGTTCAGCGAGTGCGGCCTGGGTGAGATCGGCTCGGCGGCGCACCTCGGCGACCAACGCGCCGACGTCGAGTCGGCTCAGGGTCTGCCGCCTGGGGCGATCGTCACGGGGAGGCGGAAGCTCGTTCACGCTTCATAGTGTAACTCCGATAGTGATATAGGAACAACCCTATATCGGCATCAGGAGGTCGGCGAGGCGGTCGTGGTGCCAGGAGGTGGTGCCGAGCCAGTACTCGGAGCCAATGGCACGACGGAGATAGAGGTGGAGGTCGTGCTCCCACGTGTACCCGATGCCGCCGTGGATCTGGATCGAGTCCTTGGCCGAGCGGGTGGCCGCGTTGCCGGCGGCGGCCTTGGCCACGTGCACGGCGCGGAAGCGCTCGTCGTCGTTGGCGTCGAGCGTCATGGCCGCGTACTGGGCTGCTGCGGTGGCGCGCTCTACGGCGAGTGAGCACTCGGCGAGCCGGTGTTGGATGGCCTGGAACGAGCCGATCGGCACGTCGAACTGGATGCGCTCCTTGGCGTAGGCCAGGGCCATGTCGAACAGGCGGCGTGATGTTCCCACCATCTCGGCGGCGAGCGCGGCCATGGCGCGTGCCGTGAGGTTGGCGAACGCGGCCGGGTCGAGCTCGATCGCGGGCGCGCCGGCGACCGCGGCAGTGTCAACCTCGAAGAAACGTCGCGAGAAATCGACCGTACGCGTCTGGCGGGTAGATACATCGGCTGACGGCACGACGCGTACCCGCGCGCTGGCATCGACGACGGCGATCCAGTCGACGCGGTCGGCCTCGGGCACGAACGTCTTCACCAACTCGTCGTTGAGCATCCAATGTCCATCAGCGCCGGCGACCGCGACCGTGCCGGTCGTATCTCCCGCGAGCACCGCAGAGAGGAGCTCGTGGTCGATGGCGGCAAGCAGGGGAGCGAACAACGCGGTAGTGGCGAAGAACGGGCCTGGTGCTGCCGCGTACCCCGTCTCCTCGACGAAGAGACACAAGTCGGTACACGGACCGTCGCCGAGCGCAGCAAAGTCTTTGAGCTGTGACCACAACGGGAGCGCGACCGTGGGATCGTCCACATGCTCGCGCACGAGGATCGGCGGGCACTCCTTGGCAAGCAACGCGCGCGCGGTGTCGCGCAGCATCACCTGCTCGTCGGTCAAACCGAAGTTCATGATCTCGGGAGTCCGAGGACGCGCTGGGCGATGATGTTGCGCTGGATCTCCGACGAACCGCCCGCGATCGTGTTGGCAAAGCTCAAGAAGAAGTAGTTCACCCAGCGACCGCTCTCCTCGCCGCGCTCAGGATCCATGACGGCTCCGTACGCGCCCTGGAGCTCCATCCCGTACTCGCTTGCTGCCTTGCCGATCTCCGACGTGGCCATCTTCATGTACGAGTGCTCGGGTGCTGAGGAACCTTGGGCAAACGACGAGAAGCCCTTATGGCCGAGCGCACGTAACGACGACGCTTGCTCGTAGAAGGTTGCGATGTCGCGGCGCACGCCCGCGTCGCGGCTGCGGCCACACCGCTCGGCAACGCCAATCAGGCTCTGCACGGTCGCATCGAGTCGACAGACACCCTCGACCCACAGTCCCGCGCGCTCGTGAGCGAGTGAGCCCTGGGTGATGCGCCAGCCGTCGTTGAGCCCGCCAACCAGGTTCTCGACCGGCACCTCCACATCGGTGAAGAACACCTCGGCGAAGCCGGCGGAGCGGCTGAGGTGACGCAGCGGACGCACTTCGATGCCCGGTGTGTCCATGTCGACGATCAGGAGGCTGATGCCCTTGTGCTTGGGGACGTCGGGATCCGTGCGCACATACACAAAGCACTTCTGCGCCACGCTGGCATAGCTCGTCCAAACCTTTTGACCGTTCACGATGAACCGATCGCCGTCGAGCACCGCGCGTGTCTGTAACCCCGCGAGATCTGACCCGGCGTTTGGTTCACTCATTCCGATGCACCAGATTGTGTCGCCGCGAACCGCGGCGGGAACGAGATTCTTCTGTTCCTCGTTGCCGAACTCGAGCAGGCTCGGCGCCACGATCCCGTAGCCGGGGTAGTGGAACGAGCGGATCACACGCCGACTCGCCAGCTCTTCCAGGTACACGAGTGTCTGGACGAGCGTGCAGTTCCTACCGCCGAGCTCGGGCGGGTAACCCGGAATCATCCAGCCGTGGTCGAACAGCGTGGCCTGCCATTGGCGGGCCCACTCGGGAACGATGTCGGTGCCGTCTTCGCCCTCGCCTTCGCCCGCGTAGTCGTAGCCGCGCTCGAACTCCGGCGGTACGTGCTCGTCGAGGAACGCGCAGAGCTCCTCGCGGAACGCGACTTCTTCAGGCCCCCAACTGAGGTGCATGTGCGATCGCGGCGATCTAGATGGGAAGGAGGAAGGGCGGCACGCCGGGGTCGCTGTTGGCGAAGAGGTCCTTCTTCACCGCGTCGATCGATTCGATCGTCCACGATCCGTCGCTCTTCACGTCGGACGCCGGGTTCCAGCCCCGAACGATCTGGAGCAACCCGCCCTGGATCTTGAGCACTTGACCGTTGACGCCCGCAGAGAGGTCGGACGCCAGCCAGCCGACGCCTGCTGCGACGTTGGCCGGGTCGAGCGCGGCCTTCATCTTCTCGTCGACCCCGCCCATGAGGTCGTCGGTGAGGCGGGTGAGCGCGACCGGAGCGATGGCGTTGGATCGCACACCGAAGCGGTCGAGCTCGCGTGCGAGCACGATGGTCATGGCGGCGATCCCGGCCTTGGCCGCGGCGTAGTTGAGCTGACCGGCGTTGCCGTAGAGGCCGGCTTCCGACGAGGTGTTCACGATCTTGGCGTTCACTGATTCGCCGGTGTCCTTGCTCTTCTGACGCCAGTACGCGGCGGCGAAACGGCTCGGAACGAAGTGGCCCTTGAGGTGCACTTGGATGACCGCGTCCCACTCTTCCTCGGTCATGTTGAAGCTCATCTTGTCGCGCAGGATTCCGGCGTTGTTCACGAGGATGTCGAGCCCGCCAAACTCCTCGACGGCTTGGTTCACGAACGCTTCGCCACCCTTCCAGGTGGAGATGTCGTCGTAGTTGGCGACGGCTTTGCCGCCAGCCGCCACGATCTCGTCGACAACTTCCTGCGCGGGGGCCTTGTCAGACCCTTCACCCGTGCTCGCGCCGCCCACGTCGTTGACCACCACGGATGCACCTTCGCGAGCCATCAACATGGCCTCTTCGCGTCCAATGCCCCGGCCCGCACCGGTGACGATCGCAACCTTGCCGTCGAACAGTCCCATCGTTCCTCACTCGCTCGTTGACCTGACGTGGACGTCAGAGACTATCGGCGGGCCCTTCGGAGCGTGAATCCGGCGGTGCCGCAGCAAGCTCGGCTGCGTAGCGGTCGATGAGGATGCCGACGGCCCAATGGAACCGGTAGGCCAACGGAAGGGCTCGGTGCCGTCGCCAACGATGTAACGACCGCCGAAGCCTGAGCCATCGTTTGACCTTGTACAACACGGCGTCCGAGTACCTAGCGAGAGGCACGAGCACCGCAACTTCGATGCGGAATGCGAGTCGGCGTACCGGTGTCTGGCTCGCCCTGGCCGCGCGCCAGAAGTGCTCGAAGTCTGCTTGCGCGCCAGGACCGAGCAACGCGTCCGTGACCACCGCAGCGGACGCACGCTTTTGGGTTGCGAACGAACCGCGCGGTACCCCCGCCGCTTCGATGATGCGTCGCGGGATGGGGCGTTGGTACGGCCCTCCCGTGATCCACGGCTTCATCTCGTCGGACTCAGTGATGCGGCGGATCTCCTCATAGTGCACCGCACCGATCGTCGGGACGAAGAAGAAGATGACCCCGGCGCGCAACGCGTACTCGTGCAGGCTCTCCTCCACGAAGGTTCCGGCCCCCGGTTGCGAGAGCCCTTCGCCCCAGTCACCGTGCTCGACGCCCCATATCTCGTCGCCGAGCCCGCCGTTCACCACGAGCGAGTCGTTCCAGCCGTCGTCGAGCACTGCTAACGCAGCGACCGTCGCGCCGCTCGCCGACGCCGCGACCTCGATCTCGGGTTCCGATGACACGTCCCGCCACGCCGCAGTGTCGTACTCGACGACCTTGATCCCGAGCACCTTGCCGATCGGCGTGCCGCTGTCGGCGTGTCCGGGCATCGTGAAGGTGATGGCATCGTGGATGCCGGCTTCGGCGCCGAGCACTGCGCTTGCTCCAGAGTCGTAGCCGGCCGACAGCGTTGCGAGCGTTCGTAGCGGATGGTGTCGCGCTCTGTCGGTGGCGTTGTCGACGACCCGCTTGACGGTGTTGGCGAGCATCCCGCGGTACTCAGTGAAGCCGTAGGGCTCCGGAGGTACCGGCTTGTGCGTGGTGGTCATCTCGAGCTCGCGACTGATGGTGATATCGGTACCGAGGTGCACGAGGACTTCGCGGCCTCGGCGCGTCGGTATCGGGCCCGGCGATGCCGCCGTGCCCGCGTGCCACCTCGCGACGCGGTCGGCCTGATACTTGCGGTAGCGGATTGCCGGGCCGTCGTCGGTGAACGCGAGCAGCAACGGCAACGAATTGGACACGTGCACCGCGCCGTCGACCCGCACGCTGTGGAGGTCTGTGCACGGATGGGTCGCGTTGCAGAACGCCACTTCGTGGTCGGTCGCTCGTCCGGCTGAGCCCATCACTGTCGTGGCATTGAAGACTCCGAGATCGGGAAACGGCGCGTCCCATGCGCCGGCGATGAACGTGTCGCCAACGATCTCAACCATCTCGCCGTGGACCAGTGCTACCTCGGGTGAGTTGCGCGTGACCGTTGCGCACCATGCGAGGCGCGGCAATCCGGGGACCACACGAGTTGACAGCATCAATGTGGCGCAATGTTGCGGGCGAGCGTCCGCTCGATCTCGGGGCGGTAGCGATCGATGAGCCGAAGGACGGACCAGTGGAACTGGTACGCCGATGGCAGGGACTGGTGGTACGACCACCACCTCATTCTCAGTCGGATGCGACGGGGGGCATGGAGCTTGCGGAGCAGCGACGTGGTGCGCCACACGAACGGAGTGATCACCGATCCCTCGAGCCGGTACCAGATGCCGCGCATCGCGGGTTGGGCGCGTATCGCTGACTTCCAGAAGTGCTGGAAGTCAGCGCGGGTGTCGAGACCGAACGACTCGTCCATCGAGGTTGCCGCGCTTGCGTACTTGTGGGTGGCGAACGACCCTCTCGGGATGCCCGCTTCCTCGATGATGCGTCGCGGGATCGGCCGGTCGTAGTCCGAGCCCGTGGTCCACGGCGCCATCTCCGCAGACTTGGTGATCCGCCAGATATCGACGCAATGGACGGCGCCGATGAGGGGAACGTGCACGAACACGATGCCGGCTCGGAGCCCGAACTCGTGGACGCACGAAGGCGTGAACATCAGGCTGCCCGGCTGTGAGAGGTGCTCTTCGAGCTCCCCGTGCTCGCGATCCCAGAGATCGTCGCCCAGCGATCCGACCAGGACCATCGAATCGCGCCATTGTTCGTCGAGCGCGACGAGCGGGAACTGCACGGGCCCACTCGACGACGCGGCGAATTCGATCTCGAATTCGCCGGCCTGCTGCTTCCATGCGTCGCCCGCGAGCGCCTTCACGCCAAGTCCGAGCTGTTCGCCGATGCCCTGGCCGCTGTCGGCTTGGCTCCCTTGCGATGCAAGCGTGAGCGCGTCACGAATCCCGGCCTCTGCCGCGAGCACCGAAGCCATGGCGGAGTCGTACCCGTTCGAGATCGTTGTGAGTGTCCGTAGCGGCTGGAAACGCAGGGGATCCGTGCCATTGCTGACGAGTCTGTGCAGGGTCTCGGCGAGCATCGCTCGGTAGTGAGCGAAATCCTGCGGCGCTCGTGGTGCGGGCTTCTGGATGACGGTGATGGAGAGCTCGTCGCCGACGACGAGGTCGGTGGCCAAGTGAGCGAGCACTTCGCGACCGTTGTGAGTTGGCAACGATGCCGGTGGCGCAACCGAGCCGCGCCACAGCTGCTTCGCGCGGTCGGCTCGGTATCTGCGGTATCGGAGATCAGGACCGTCGTCGGTTCGCGCCAGCAACAACGGCAGCGAGTTCGATACATGTACAGCATCATCAGCCCTGACGCTGTAGATCTGATCGAACGGGTGAGTTGCATTGCAGAACGTGACGGCGTTGTCGGTCACGCGCCCGCCGGAGCCCATCAAGGTGGTGGCTTCCGTCACGGCGAAGTCGGCGAACGGCCCGTCCCACACTCCGGCGACGAAAGCGTCGTCACCCGTCTCGACCATGTCGCCGTGGAGCACGGTCACATCCGGTTCGCCACGTTGGATGGTGGCAACCCACCCGAGGCTCGGGAGCCCGGGTACCCGGATGGCCGCGAGTCTCAACCGCCTGTGAAGTCGGGGTCGCGGCGCTCTTTGTACGCCGCCATGCCTTCGGCCAGATCGGACGATGTGGCCGCGAGTGCTTGGAACGAACCCTCGAGGTCGAGGGAGTGAGCGAGGTCGGTCTCGTAGCTCGCGTTCAGCAAGCGCTTCGAGAGCCCGATCGAACGCGTGGGTCCACTGGCGAGCCGGACCGCGAGCGCCTCGGCTTCGGCGGCGAGCTCGTCGACGCCGACGCACCGGTACGCGAGCCCGATGTCGACGGCCTCCGCACCCTTGGCGCCCTCGCCGAGCATCACCATCGCCTTCGCACGCGGCAGTCCGACCAGCCGGGGGAGCAGGTACGCGCCGCCTGCGTCGACCACGAGCCCGATCTTGGGGAACGACCACAGGAACCGTGTGGATTCGTGCACCAGCACGAAGTCGCACGCCAGTGCGAGGTGCGCGCCGGGGCCCACCGCCGCGCCGTTCACCGCAGCAACGGTTGGCTTATCGAGCTCCCAGAGCTCGCGGATGAACGACTGCACGCCGACGCGCAACGCTTCGGCGGTACTGCGGTTGCTGAATCCGGGCTCCGATGCCTTCGCCAACGTCGAGGCGCTGAGGTCCATGCCTGAGCAGAACGCGTCGCCGGTGCCGGTGACGAGCAATGCCCGCACGTTGTCGTCGGCACGTGCCGAGCGCACCGCATCGACGATGGCGTCTCGCATCTCCACCGTGAGCGCGTTCTTGGCCTCGGGTCGGTCGAGTGTGATGCGCCCGACGTGATCCGCGCCGACGTCGTACCGAACAGTCATGAGCCCACCCCGCGTTTTGGCGTCAATAGACCCGAATAATTCAGGTCAAGTGACGCCAAAATCCGCCCTAGCTCTTGTTGTTGGTGAGGATGTTGACGACGGAAACGCCGGAACCGCGGCCACCGACGTTGTGCTGGAGCGCGTAGCCATTGCGCATCTCCACTTGACGGGCGTCGGCCTCGCCGCGGAGCTGCCACCAGCACTCGGTGAGCTGCGCGACACCCGTCGCGCCGATCGGGTGACCCTTGGCGAGCAAACCGCCCGATGTGTTGATCGGGATGCGGCCGGTGAGTGACGTCTCACCTTCGAGCGTTGCGACCCCACCCTTGCCCTTGTCGACGAAGCCGAGGTCTTCGATGTCGAGAATCTCGGTGATGGTGAAGCAGTCGTGCACTTCGGCCATGTCGACCTGGCTCGGCTCGATGCCGGCCATCGCGTACGCGCGCTCGGCGGCCATCTGGGTGGCCTTCAGCGACGTGAAGCTCGTCTTCTCGTGGAGGTACGGGTGGTCGGTGGCGACCCCGAACCCGGCCACGTACACCGGCTTGTCGGTGAACTGCTCGGCGCGCTCGGCGTTCACGAGCAGCACCGCGGCGGCGCCGTCGGTCTGCGGGCAGCAGTCGAGGAGATGCAACGGGTGGCATACGGGGGCCGATGCCAGCACGTCTTCGACGGTGATCTCGTTCTGGAAGTGCGCGTACGGGCACAGTGCGCCGTTGTGGTGATTCTTCACTGCAACCGATGCGAGCATCTCGCGAGTTGTGCCGAACTCGTACATGTGGCGAGTCGCGAAGGGTGCGAAGAGAACCGGTGCGGTCTCGCCCCGCGTGAAGATCGGGTGCCCCGACGCCGCCCGGGAGAGCAGCCCTTCTTCGGTGGACTTGTCGCGCATCTTCTCGACGCCGATCACGAGCACCACGTCGTGCACGCCACTGGCCACGGCCATGGCGCCGATGCGGAAAGCATCGGACCCCGACGGGCAGGCGTTCTCGACTCTCGTGCACGGGATGCCGGAGAGGCCGATCGCCGACGGGATCGTGTTGCCGCCGATGCCCTCTTGGCCCCAGAGCGTGCCGCGCTGGGTGGCGACGATCGCCGCTTCCACCTGCGTCGGCTCGAAGCCAGCGTCGACGCTGTCGACCGCGGCGGAGAATGCGTCCGAAGCCATCTGCTCGTAGCTCTGCTCGAAGAGCTCGCCGAACTTGATGAGCCCGGCACCAACGACTGCCACCCGGTTCCAGCTCACGCGGTCACCTCAGCGTCGGCGGTGGCCGCGCCCTCGGCCGCACGTGCCTTGTAGCCGTAGACCGGTACGCCGCGCTCGTGGGCGTACTTGCGCAGCACGAGCTCTACTTCGGTGCCAACGGTGATGTCGGATCCGTCGCCCACAACCTGGAGCATGACGCGAGCGCCGTCTTCGAGGTCGATGACCGCGATCGGCAGGGGAGCGACGAACGGCGCCGGCATCGTGTGGTTGATCACGTACGTGTGTACCGTGCCGCGTCGGGCGAGCGGTGTGAGCACGAACTTGGCGCTGCCGCACGATGTGCAGTGCGGGTGGATCGACGGCGGAGTGTTGATCGTGCCGCAGTCGACGCAGCGGGCACCGAGCAGGCCGAGCATCTCGTCGGCGCCGCGCACGAACTGCGCGCTCTCGGGCGGTACGGCCATCTGCACGGTCTCACCCGATGCCACGAGCTGGTTTCGGGCGCGCAGCACGTCGGCGTACGACGCGGGTCGCCCGCCGGTGATGTCGTGGGCCACGGTCGCCGCGCCACGCACCGGCCCCTTGGCGTTGATCTCGAGTCCGGTGGCGCGTCCGCCACCCCAACCGATGATCGCAACCAGGCCAGCGGCGTCGAGCGCGCCGATACCGCCCAGGAGCGCCGCGGCGGCGCCCGTGTCGCCGAGCTCGGCGTACACCGCGGCTGACGCCGGAGTGGAGGTGCCGAGCTGCTTGGCGACGATGCCGCCGAGACGCCCGTCGGGGTCGGGGAGCGACCATGCGCGCACGTCGAGCGCGGCGAGCTGTTCACCGAGCTCGCGCAGCGTGGGCACGAACACCTCTTCGCGAAAGAGTCGGGGGTCGTACAGGTCGCGTGTGCCGGACTCGCCATCACCGCGGTAGCGATCGAGGAAGGGATGGGTGCGGGTGACGCGCGCGCCGAGGGAGGCGTCGCCCCCGTGCGATACGAGCACAACCGCCGCCGCGCCGGCGCCCGCGCGCGCCTCGTACGGCGTACCGAGACCCGGCACGATGTTGTCGGACACCACCACGAGCGCGACGCGAGCCGAACCGGCACCAATCGCGTCGGCGGCGCCGAGGAGCGCCTCCATCCCGGAGTGGGTCGAGCCCGAGCACAGCGCGCCACTCGAGCTGTGCGACAGTCCGATCGCGCGTGCGAGCACGGCGTGGCTCGGCCCCTCGGCGAATGGGGGGCGCGAGGTGCCCCACCACAGGCCGTCGACGATGTCGGTCTCGAGGCCCGAGACGGCGAGCGCCCGATTCGCAGCCTCAGCAGCAAGAGTAAGGACGTCTTCGTCGGGGGCGCAGACCGCCGACTGGCCCTTGCCGCCCTTACGCCCCCAGGCCTTGGCGGCCTCAGCCGCGTCGAGCCGCCAGGCCGGTGCAGCCGCGCCGACAGCAAGGAGTTGCACACCGGGGGTCACAGACCCCGATGCTACCGGCGACTCGCTGGCCTCACTTCTTCGGGAGGTAGATGCCGATGCCATCGGGGAAGGCGAGGCCGTCGGCCATGAGCTCGGGAGCTTGGGGCTCGCCGTCGACGAAGCGCAGGCGCCACACCTTGCCGGTGCCGTCGCCGGGGCCGATGTTGCTGCCATCGATCACGAGGCCAATGTCGGCGTAATAGAGGGTTCCGTCGGGCGCGATGTTGAGTCCGAGTGGCGTGCCCGTCGAGTACGGCTCGGCGCCGAGCACCTCACCAACGGGTGGACTGAGCACGGTGCGGATGTAAGCGCCTTCGCCGTCGTACTCGTTGATGATCCCGGTGAACACACTCGAAACGAACCAACCGCCGTCGAGTGACGGGACGATGTTGCTCGGCGAGGCCAAGCCGTTGCCCGTGTCGATGAAGTTCTCACGCGTGATGCCCGTAGCCATGGGCGCGCCGGAGGCGTCGGTGCCGTCACACCCGCCTTCCGCGTCGGCCGATGTTGGGAACGGCCCCGTGTAGCGCACCACACCCGCCGTCGCTCCACGCGACGAGCCCACGTAGATGCGGTCTTCGTCATCGATCGCGATGCCGCCTGAGGTTCCGATGGCGATGTCGAGCTTGCAGAACGGGACGTCGCCGTTCGTGCCGTTCCTCTCGTCGCCGGTCTCCTCGAAGCCGGCGGTGAGCGGTGGGAACCACATGATGAGCTGCCCGTTCTCGGGACCGCTCGCCTGGTTGCCGATGTCGGTGGTGACGACGCGCCCGTCGGAGAGGATGCCGCAGCCGTAGTTCTCGGCGTTGTCTGCCGCGCCCTGGTACGTGGGTTGAAGCTTGCCGATCTGCTTCGCCTTCAGCTTCCCGACCTTTGTGCCCTTCATCTTGAAGATGCCCCAGCCCTGGAGCGGATCGGGCTGACCGGTGTCTTCGCCGGCGATGAACGTCTTGCCGTCGGGGAAGAAGCAGATCTGTGCGTTGATGTCGCGACCGTTCGGGTCGTCGTTGTGGTTCTGGATGACGAGCTGGTGCTTGAACGGCTTCGTGCCGCTGTAGGCATCGAGATCGTTGCCCTGACCGCTCAGCACGATCACACCGGTGCCGGCCTGCTTCTCCTTGGCGGTCGCGGGAGCGACGGCGAACACGCCGACGGTCATGGCCACGACTACGGCTGCTACCAGTGCTCGTCTCATTGCTTCCCCTTCTTCTTGCGCTCCACCGGTGCGAGCGGCGGACTGAACGACTTGGTCACCACGAGCCGCGCCGCACCCTGCGCGGGCGAGGGCAGCGCGTTCGAATCGGTGATAGCGAGGATGGTGATCCGACTGTAGGTGGCGCCCGGTCGCGGCACCTTGGTCCCGATGCACGAGCCATCGGGCATCACCACGCAGAGCAGCCCGCCTTGAGGCACGTCATCGCTCTCGGAGATGAATGCGCCGTAGCGCGTGGCTCCATCGGCCGCAGCCGGGCTCCCCGGGCGAATCCACGCGCTGGCCGGCCCGAGGCCGGTCACGTGGATCTCGACGCGCCACGGGTCGAGTGTGATCTCCATCGTCATCGTGGGGGTGATCCCCGGTGGTGGTTGGATGAGATCGAACTGCACATCGCACGGCGAGCCAACGCAACTTTGCTGTACACCAGGAACCGTCGGCGTGGTCCGGGTCGGCTCCGGCTTCGTGTCCGACGTGGTGCTGGTGACCGGCTTGCCGTGCAGTGAGAAGCGGTAGACGCCACTCGCGCGGCTGCGCTTGTCGAGTCCCGGCTCGCGGATCCCGGCAACCGCGATGACGTCGTCGTCGACGATCGCCGCGCCGCCCGATACCGCTCCACCAACCTCCTCGCGCCAAAGAACATCGCCGGTCGCGAGATCGAGCGCACGCAAGGTGAAGTCGGTGCCGCCGCTGAAGAGCACGCCGTTGGCAACCGCGGCCGAGCCGTATGTGGCTGCAGCTTCGCCTTGCTGCCATTCGATCGCGCCGGTGGTCGCGTCGAGTGCGTGGAGGAAGGGTGCGCCGCCGATCGCAGTTCCGCCCGTCACGATCCCGTCGGCGACTGCGGTTGCGCCGATGAAGCCGCCGGTCGAGAAGTTGCTCCCAGGCTCAGTGAGTCCGGCGTCGGCGGCGCGCGTCTGCCACACCTCTTCACCGGTCTCGCGATCGACCGCGTAGTAGTTGCCGTCCTTGTTCCCGAGGCCGACGAGCGCGCGCCCATCATCGGTGACGAACAGGTTCGGCGCGCCGGCGAAGTCGAAGTCGTCCTTGTTCTGCTCGTGCGGTTGGTACGTCCAGCGCACCGACCCATTGTCGAGTTGTAGCGCCACGATCGCTTCGGAGAAACGACCCCAGCCGTTCGTCGACACGCAGTTGCCGGTCCCCACGTACACGGTGCGCAGGTCGATGTCGACGGACGGCGAACCCCACACGTCGGCACACCCGCTCCCGGTTGCACCCTCACCTTCGCTCGGGGCGAGCACGGTGGTCCACGCCTCGTCGCCGCTTGCAGCGTCGAGCGCGAGCACACCCGCCGGGCGACCGCTCGGGTCGTTGTGCACGTCCCAACCCACGACGACGAGACCATCCACGACGACGGGCGACGACTCGATCTCCGAGTAGTCGGCGCCGTCGCCCGGCGCGCCAATCTCGTGCTTCCAGAGCAGCTCGCCGTCGCGCGCCCGCACCGCGTACAGCGTCTTCCCGCCGGCGAAGAACACGGTGCGCACGCCGTCGATGGTCTCGACTGCCGCCGACGACACGATCTGCCCGGCATAGACCCGCGGGTGCGGCTTGGTCTTGTACATCCACTTCTTCGTGCCGTCCGTGCGGCGGAGTGCGTAGAAGCGGCCCGACCAGTCGCCCACGTACACCGTGTTGCCCACCACAGCCGGGCTGGCGGTGACGACGTCGTAGGTGTTGAAGAACCAGATGCGACGCAGATCGCCCGCGTTCTGTGGCGTGAGGCCCGGGCAGTCGGTGGCAAACGTGCGCTCGATGGTGCGACCCCACATCGGCCAGTCGCAGGCGTCGGCGTCGCCATCGCGTGTGGTCGCGGCAAACGACCCCGATGTTGGAAGCAGCGATATGGCGACTGCGGCGAGCACGAGCACGCACCCCGCGGTCCGCCTCCCTCCGAAGCGCACGGGCGTCATCGTACGGTCCCGCACCGTGCCGCGTCGCGGGTCGTCTATGTGGGTGCCATCGGATCCGAAGCGAGCTCTTCGACGTGCTCGAGAGTGGGGCTGCGCGTCACCACGACGAGTACGCCGATGACGACGAGCGAGGCGATGATCTCGACGATGCCGAGGGCCTCGTCGAACACCGCCCAAGCGGCGAGCGCCACGATCGGCGGCTCGGCGAGCAAGAACGGTGCCGACACCGACGCCGGCAGGTATCGGTGCGCCCACATCATGAATACGTGCGCCGAGGTGCCTGACACCATGGTGCACGCTGCAAATGCGAACCCACGCGTCTCGAGGTGCAGCGTGCCCGATGCGATGAGGGTTACTGGCGTCAGCAGCACGGCGGCAGCGAAGAGCACGCCCAACATCGCCGCGTATGGATCGATGGCGAAGCGCGATCGCAGCACGCGGCCGTAGAGGAACCAGCCGGTGTTGAGCACCAAGCTCACGACCGCGATGAGGTCGCCGGAGAGCGTCCAGGTAACCGTCCCGGACGCGGCCGCAGCCACCACGATCGTCCCGACGATCGCAACGATCGCGAGTGCCACCTGCCCGGGTGCCAGGACCTCCCCGAGCACGGCGACCGCAAACGCGACCACCAACACGGGCTGGAGCGAGGTGATGAGGGTGACGTCGAGCAGGCGCGTACGGTCGATCGCGGCGAACGCGGCGGCGGCACCGGACGCGAAGAACGCGCCGCCACCCACCAGAACGACGAGCCCGCGGGCGCGCGACATCCCCGTCGGCCAGATCTGGAGCTGTGGGTCACGACGGCGACGCCACGCGACGATCACGGCCAGAGGTGGGAGAGCGAACCACAGTCGCCAGGTGGTGAACACCAGCGTGTCGGCATGACCGGCGCGTACGAAGATTGACGACGCCGACCATGCGAGCACCGCAATGCCCACCGCCGGAAGGGCGCGGCGTTGAACGTTCGGCACGACGTCGGAGCGTACCGACGCCGAGTGCGTACCCTTCGGTGCATGAGCAACGAGCAGGTGCGCCATCCGATCTTCGCAAAGATGTACGCGCGATTCGCGCCCCAGATGGACAAGGTGGGTGGTGCAGAGCACCGCGAGGAGTTGCTTGCCGGCTTGACCGGTCGGGTGCTCGAGGTTGGCGCAGGGACGGGACTCAACTTCAAGCGGTACCCGCCGACCGTGACCGAAGTGGTCGCGATCGAACCGGAGGAGAGCCTGCGTGCTGCGGCGCTGAAAGCCGCGCTGAATGCACCAGTTCCGGTCACCGTGATCGACGGTGTTGCGGGTTCGTTGCCGGTCGAGGACGGTGCCTTCGATGCCGTCGTCGCTTCGCTGATGCTGTGCTCGGTGCGCGATCTCCCCAAGGCACTCGCCGAGATGCATCGCGCCGTTCGCCCAGGAGGCGAGCTGCGCTTCTACGAGCACGTCCGTTCGGGGAACCGCGTCCTCGGAGTGATGCAGCGCGGGCTCGACGTGGTCTGGCCCCACTTGTTCGGCGGGTGCCACACGAGTCGTGACACCGCTGCGGCGATCCGCGCCGCGGGATTCGAGGTTGAGCGCATCCGGAACTTCTCGTTCCGACCGTCACCGATCGCGACGCTGGTCGCGCCGCACATCATCGGGAGTGCCCGGCGCCCAGCCCACTAACCTCGGCTGTTCTGGCGGCGTAGCCGAGTGGCTCAGGCAAGGGTCTGCAAAACTCTGAACGTGGGTTCGATTCCCACCGCCGCCTCTAACGTTTGACCTGGTCAGGGCACTGATCGGACCGGTTCTCGGTCGATCCTTGCCAACGGTTTGCCAATGAACTCTGCGGCGCGTAGCGCGACCACCGAGAGCTCCGTGGACTCACGGCTGAACCGAGCACAGTCTGCGGCACTGAGAACGATCTGGTGGACGGTCGGCAGGTCTTCGCGAGACCCGTGACGCGCGAGGTTCCCGTCAGCTCGGGCGGCTCATAGCTTGACCCCATCCCTGCTTGGAAGATGTGGCCGTACCCCGCCAGCCACGACGCGCCATGGACCTCTCCGATTCCTTCCCCGTCGAGCTGCGTGGCCGATCGAATGCTCGTCGAATCCATCAGCCCAGCCACCGATGCCGGATCGAGGTGCTCGTACCCGGCGCACCGTCGTCACGGCACCAATCCGTCATCGACCCATTGTGATCCTCAGAGCCAAGGACCGAGTGCAGGTTCGCCGAGATCCCGGGCCCAGTCATCGGTGAGCTCGAAGCCGCGCCCCTCGGCGCCGGCGATCTTGGCCGACGTCTTGTCTTGCGCGCGTTTGCTGGCACCGGCAGGGTGGGTCATCGAGCCGACACGCGCCGTTGCGATCACGAGCGCTAGGCCTCTATCGCGCCAAAGAAAGCGCGCACGTCGTCGACGAGTAATGCGGGCTCCTCCAGCGCCGCGAAATGCCCGCCTCGAGGCATCAGCGTCCAGCGGCGGAGGTCATAGCGCTGCTCGACCCAGGCGCGCGGTGGGTGGTAGATGTCAGCTGGGAAGAGGGCACAAGCGGTGGGGACATCGACGTATCCATCGGTGCCGAAACGCGGGACCATCCGGCTGTATTCGTAGTACAGGCGCACCGACGAAGCGATTGTCTCGGTCACCCAGTAGATCATGACGAGTGACAGAATCTCGTCCTTCGAGAATCGACGCTCGACATCTCCGCCGCAGTCACTCCAAGCCCGAAGCTTCTCGAGAATCCAGCTCGCGAGTCCGGCTGGGCTGTCGTTCAAAGCGGGAGCGAGAGTGTCAGGCTTTGTTGACTGCACTTCGTCGTAGGCCATCTCATGCTTGAGCCACTCGGCCTCCTTTTCCAATGCGGCGCGCTCCGCGTCTGACACCTCATTGTCAGGGTTGGCTGGAGGTCGCACCAGGACCATGCTGAGGTGGATACCGGTGACGTGCTGCCGGTCCGCTCTGCCCATCTCGGTCGCGATAAGGGCACCCCAGTCGCCGCCTTGGATCGCGTACTGCGAGTAGCCGAGTCGTGCCATGAGCTTGGCGAAAGCCTCTCCCATTCTCCGTAGGTTCCAACCACTCTCGGCGGGCCGCTCTGACCATCCGTATCCTGGGAGTGAGGGGCACACCACATGGAACGCGGGCTCCCCTGCGCTGGGCGCCACCAAGGGCTCCACAACGCGATGGAACTCGTACGGAGAGCTTGGCCAGCCATGAAGGAGAAGGAGCGGGCGCGCGCTCTGATCCTCGGATCGTTGGTGAATGAAGTGGAGTCGGATGCCGTCAACGCGAGTCTGGAACTGATCGAAGCGATTCAACAGTGCTTCGGTGCGACGCCAGTCGAAGTCCTCGCGCCAGTACTCGCAGAGTTGCGCCAGGTAGACCAGATCTGTGCCGTACGACCAATTCGCGTCGCGAATCTGGCGCGGGATCCGACTGCGCTCGAGGCGTGCCCGGAGATCATCGAGGACGTCTTCAGGGACCCAAACTCGAAAGCGCTCGACCTGGTCGTCGGAGTGCACGTCTTCAGTACCCACCGGCGCCACTACCAGAAGTAGCCGGGTGCCGGAGGAAGTGGTGTGCCGGTGGATGCGTGGAACTCCTCGATCTCCCGTCGCCACATGATCGGATCCCGCATCTCCGACGTCGTGTTGTCTGCATTGAGGAACTCGATCGGACCGGTACCGAATGCCAGGAGAAGGCAGCCCTCGTCCGACACCTCCACGTGGGTGTTCCCGGGCGGTTCGTAGACGAGCGTTCCCGGGCCCGCACTCCAGTCCTCGTCCACGAAGTTCACGAAGCCCTCGAGCACCCAAATCGTGATCGGTCCATGATGCTTGTGATACGGGACCATCTCCTTCGCAGGAACACGAACGAGGATGATCCACTCCGTGGTGTGGGGGTTGAGGCGCAGGTACTTCTGCTCGAAGTACCCGGCAGGGATCCACGGCCGATCCTCAGGATTGATCGGGAACCCCCGAATCGCAGAGCTGACCGCCGACGGATCGTGAGCCCACTCCGTCGGCGGGCGAATCGTGATGGGCTCCGTTGGGCTGAATGCCGCCGTGCCTTCGACCACGTCCTTCATGTTGGGTGCTCCTTCTCGGTCCGGATCGGACGACTGATCGCTAGAGAGCAGTCCAGCCGCCGTCGACGAAGATGGTCGATCCGGTAACGAACGACGCGTCATCGGAGACCAAGAACGCTGCGGCCGCAGCGATCTCGTCCGGTCGACCAAGCCTTCCGAGGGGGGTTCGGTCGAGGAAGTACTTCCTTCGTTTGTCGTTGCCCTGGATCTCGGCGGTCAACGGGGTCGCGATGATCCCTGGTGCGATTGCGTTGCACCGCACGTGAGGAGCCAGCTCGATTGCCAGCGCGCGCGTCAGCATGCACAGGCCGCCCTTGGACGCGTCGTAATGGGCCTGAGTGCGGCCCGTACTCGCAACGACAACGTGTGCCTCGATCGAGGTGATGTTCACGATCGAGCTCGCCCGGTGCTCGCGCTGGGACGCGTCGAGCAATGATGGTGCCAAAGCCTGACTGAGCCTGAACGGCGCCGTGAGATTGACCGAGAGGACCTCATGCCACTCCTCGTCCGTGAGCTCGCTGAAATCGGTCGAGCGGACGATGCCAGCGGCATTCACGAGAGCATGAATCCCGGATGAGTGCGCATGCGCGGACTCGACGAGCGTCGCCAACCCTTCGTGAGTGCTGATGTCGACGACCGCTTCGATGCGGCGACCGTTCTCGCTGACGCGCCCGTGTGACAGAACCTGGTCATTCCGGTCCGCCAGCACGACGGAGGCTCCCTCGCTGAGAAGGCGCTCCGCGATGGCGTTTCCGATTCCCGACGCTGCGCCTGTCACGATCGCAGTCCGCCCGACCAGGCGTGAGCATTCGCTCTGCATGCAGATGCCCCCTTGCGACAAGTGCGGAGAACTCGGGTTTCGCCCTCCCGCATGTTGAGGGCGATCATCCGGCACCGACTAGGACTCTGTTGAAGAAATCGGCGGGTGGTGTTCGCGTTTTGGGTGTGATCCGTTGAGACTGAAGGAATGCAGGGTACGAGCGGTCCCAATTCTGAGTTGTTGGACGCGGCGGCGTTGTGTCGGCATCTGGTGGCCGACGGGTCGGTGCATGCGTTCTTGGCCGATCACCGCCAGGAGCTGTTCCCCGATGAGCTGTTCGCCGAC
>CAMDCC010000014.1 GCA_945889545.1 Bifidobacterium breve
CGAGATCTCGGAGCAGCCTGATCACGCCATCGACCGCGACCTAGTCGAGCGAAGCCGTTGGCTCATCGGCGACGATGAGCGGCGGATCGAGCGCAAGCGCGCGAGCGATCGCGACGCGCTGCTGCTGACCGCCCGACAGCTTGCCGGGCCGGTGGTGCATCCGGTCTTCGAGACCCACCTTGGCGAGCAGCTCTTCTGCCCGAGCGCGCGCCGGATGGCGCGCAACTCCGGCGTTCCGCAGCGCCACGTAGACGTTCTCCCTCGCGGTGAGGCTCGGCACGAGGTTGAACGCCTGGAAGACCACGCCGACGGTGTGGCGGCGGTAGTTCGCGAGGTCCGGTCCTTTGAGCGCTGTCACCTCGGTGTCGCCAACATGGATCACGCCGGACGTGGGTGTGAGGATGGACGCGAGCATCGAGAGCAACGTCGTCTTGCCGCAGCCACTGGCACCGAGCAACAGCGCAAGGGCGCCGGTTGCGAGATCAAGATCAAAGTGGTCGAACGGGCGCACGATGTAGCCACCGCTCGAGTACTCCATCGTGAGGTCGCGAATTCGGATGTCGGGCATCAGCTTCCTCCGAACGCGACCGCGGGATCGGTCGTGAGCGCGCGGCGCACACCCGCAAGGCTGGCGAGCACTCCGACCAACAGGCTGATCACGACGAGCTGCGTGATGCCGCTCACCCCGAGCTGGGACGGAAAGGGCAAGCCGAGTCCGACGACCCGCGACACGCCGAGCGCCAGCGCCGCGGCCGCGAGCGATACGAACACGGCTTGGAGCACGAGCCCGCCAACGATGACGCGCGACGGCGCGCCAGTGGCCTTGAAGACGGCGAAGTCGCGCAGGCGCTCGAGCGCCGAGAGGTACACGATAAGCCCGATGATCCCGGCAGCGATGAGCCACAACAGCGAAGCCGTCACAACGATCGATTGCACGCCGGCAGCGAGTGGGCGATTCAGATCGTCTTCCACTTCGGTGTTGGTGAGCGCAGCCAGGCTCTTCGGGAGGCGCTGCGCGTGGCCCTCGACGGCGATCCCCATCGCGAGCGGCTGTCCTTTGAACACAAGCTCCTGAGCGTCGGGTAACCCAATGAACACGGTCGGGTTCCCGAAGTAGTAGCGACCGCCCGAGGTCTGACCGACCACCTTGAAAGCCTTGCCGCCGATGACCAGGCGAACGCCGAGCTCGGCGTTCACGCCATCACCGATCACCGCCTCGCCCGGAGCGCGCACCGCCCGACCGGCGCTGAGCGAAGGGCTTCCGAGCCCGCCGAGCACATGGCCAACGAGGTTCGCGTCCTTGATCGGATCGGTCGCGACCACAGTGCGGCTGAGCACGACCGGGTCGGCGTTCTTCACACCCGGTGCATTTCGCACTTCATCGGCTGTGGACGCGTCGAGGACGCGAGTCGTCGTGAACGGACCGGTCGCTCCGCGCGCCACGACCCACTCATCAGCGCCGAAGTTGGCCACGATCTCTGGGGTCTCACGCTGCACCGCGCGGCGCATACCGTCGATGGCGAGGGCGATCCCGAACACCAGAGCCGTGACGACGATGGCGATGACGAAGCGGCGCGAACGAAACTCGAGATTCCGTGCGCTGATCAGCCACATGATGGTTCAGTCCCCCCGGTACCCAACAAGCAGGGACAGTACCGTGGCCGCGTGGCTGCGCGCATCGACGAGACGCCCGAATGGCGAGCGCTCGCGGCGCACGCCGCCGCGGTGAAGGCCCTACACCTTCGCGACTTGTTCGCGGCCGATGCCGAGCGTGGAACTCGTCTGACCCTCGAGGTCGACGGGCTATACGTGGACTACTCCAAGAACCTGGTCACCGACGAGACGTTGGCGCTGCTCTTCGCCCTGGCCGAGCGCGCGGGCGTGACCGAGCGTCGTGACGCGATGTTCGCGGGAGAGCCGATCAACGTCACCGAGGACCGAGCCGTCCTCCACGTTGCTCTGCGCGCTCCCGCGACGGAACGCATCGAGGTGGACGGCATCGACGTGGTGCCCGAGGTCCACCGCGTCCTCGCGCAGATGGCCGACTTTGCCGACCGCGTGCGCGAAGGCATGTGGACCGGACACACGGGCAAACGAGTGCGCAACATCGTCAACGTCGGCATCGGCGGCTCCGACCTCGGACCCGCGATGGCGTACGAAGCGCTCCGCCACTTCTCGCAGCGCGATCTCACGCTGCGCTTCGTGAGCAATGTGGATGCGGCCGACTTTTGGGAGGCGGTCCACGGCCTTGATCCCGCGGAGACACTCTTCGTCGTCTGCTCGAAGACCTTCAGCACACTCGAGACCCTGACCAACGCGAAGTCTGCCCGCGACTGGCTGCTCACCGGGTTGGGCGGGGACGAGTCGGCGGTGGCCAAGCACTTTGTCGCCGTGTCCACCAACACCGAGCGCGTGCAGGAATTCGGTATCGACCCAGCGAACATGTTCGAGTTCTGGGATTGGGTAGGAGGTCGCTACTCGTTCGAATCCGCGATCGGGCTCTCGCTCATGATCGCGATCGGCGCCGAGCAGTTCTCCGAGATGCTCGGCGGGTTTCACGCGGTCGATGAGCACTTCCGCAACGAGATGCCCGAGCGCAACGTGCCGCTCGTGCTCGGACTGCTCGACGTCTGGTACTCCTCGTTCCTCGGCGCGCAGAGCCAGGCGATCCTTCCGTACAGTCATTCCCTCGCGCGCTTCCCCGCGTACCTCCAGCAACTCGAGATGGAGAGCAACGGGAAGTCGGTCACCCTCGACGGGGAGCCTGTGAGCTGGGACACCGGCGCGGTGGTGTGGGGCCAACCCGGCACAAATGGACAGCACGCGTACTACCAACTGATCCACCAAGGCACCCGCCTCGTCCCGTGCGACTTCATCGGATTCGCGCAGGCCGCGCATGCGGGCGGCGACCACCAGGATCTGCTTATGGCCAACTTCGTAGCGCAGACCGAGGCGCTCGCGTTCGGCAAGACCGGCGCCGAGGTCGCGGCAGAAGGTGTTCCGACCTCACAGGTACCCCATCGAACATTCGCGGGCAACCGCCCGACCACGTCGATCCTCGCCGAACGGCTCACGCCGCGCACCCTCGGCCAGCTCGTGGCGTTGTACGAGCACCGCGTGTTCACCCAGGGTGCGATCTGGCAGATCAACTCGTTCGATCAGTGGGGCGTCGAGCTCGGCAAGGCTCTCGCCAAGCGGATCGTGCTCGACCTGCAATCCCCCGCGTTGAAATCTGGGGCTACGCCCGCCCTCGAACACGACTCATCAACAAACGCCCTGATCTCGAAATACCGAGAACTCCGAGACCTACGATGATTTCGTGGCGATGACTTCGTGGCGATGACTTCGTGGCGATGACATCGTGGTGAGGAGGGGTTCATGCAGCTCGGGATGATCGGGCTCGGTCGGATGGGCGCCAATCTTGTTCGCCGGCTGATGCTTGATGGCCACGAATGCGTGGCATACGACGTGAACGCGGCAGCGGTGCAGACCCTCGAGGGTGAGGGAGCAACCGGCGCCAACACGCTCGAAGACTTCGTGCAGAAGCTCTCCAAGCCACGCGCGATCTGGATCATGGTGCCCGCTGGCGTCGTCGAAGCGACGCTCCAACAGCTCGTGCCGCTGCTCGACAAGGGCGACATCGTGATCGACGGCGGCAACTCCTATTACCACGACGACATCCGCCGAGCGAAGGACCTTGCGACCAAGGGTGTGCACTACGTCGACATCGGCACGAGTGGCGGCGTGTTCGGTCTCGAGCGCGGCTTCTGTCTCATGATCGGTGGCGAGGACGACGTCGTCGCGCATCTCGAGCCGCTGCTCGCCGCAATCGCGCCCGGCGTGGATGCCGCGCCGCGCACTCCCGGCCGCACGGGTACCCCAACATCGGCCGAGCAGGGCTACCTGCACTGCGGGCCCAACGGTGCCGGCCACTTCGTGAAGATGGTGCACAACGGGATCGAGTACGGACTCATGGCCGCGTACGCCGAAGGACTCAACGTCCTGCACCACGCCAACGCGGGCAGCGAGACGCGCGACGTCGACGCTGAGACCACACCCCTGCGCAACCCCGAGCTGTACCAGTACGACCTCGACGTTCCGGCGATCTCCGAGGTGTGGCGGCGCGGCAGCGTGGTCGCGTCGTGGCTTCTCGACCTCACTGCGCACGCGCTCAGCGAGTCGCCCACGCTCGACGATTTCGAGGGCCGCGTATCGGATTCAGGCGAAGGCCGCTGGACCGTGCTCGCCGCCGTCGACGAAGGTGTCTCGGTGCCCGTGCTCAGCACCGCGCTCTACTCGCGCTTCGAGTCACGCGGAGAGGCCGACTACGCGAATCGGATCCTCTCGGCGATGCGCAAGGAATTCGGCGGGCACGACGAGAAGTCGAAGTAGACGGAGAAGTAGGCGACCATGGCCAAGCCCGCGCCGTCCGACGCGATCGTGTTCTTCGGCATGACCGGCGACCTCGCGCACAAGAAGATCTTCCCCGCGCTCTACAACATGGCCAAGCGCGGCGAATTGCACGTGCCCGTAGTCGGCGTCGCCTCGTCACCCTGGAACATCGAACAGCTGCGCGACCGCGCCCGCGACGCCATCGAACAGCACGGTGGTGGTGTTGACGACGAGAAGGCGTTCGGCCACCTCGCCGAGATGCTCGACTACGTGTCGGGCGACTACAAGGACATCGAGACGTTCAAAACGCTCGGCGAGCGCTTGCGCAGCTCGCAGCGGCCCGCGTTCTACTTCGCGGTCCCACCGAGTCTCTTTCCTGTCGTCACCGAGAACTTGGGGAAGGCCAACTGCGCCAAGAACGGCCGCGTCATCGTGGAGAAGCCGTTTGGTCGCGATCTTGCGTCGGCGAAGTCACTCAACGACGCGCTCCATTCGGTGTTTCCCGAGTCGGCCATCTTCCGCATCGACCACTACCTCGGCAAGGAGGCGATCCAGAACCTGCTCTACTTCCGGTTCGCCAACTCGTTCCTCGAGCCGATCTGGAACCGCAACTACGTGCGCCAGGTGCAGATCACCCTGGCTGAGGACTTTGGCGTCGACGGGCGGGGCCGCTTCTACGAGGAGGTGGGTGCGCTGCGCGACGTGGTGCAGAACCATCTGCTGCAGACCGTGGCGCTATTGGCAATGGAGCCGCCCGTCGGCCCTGAGTCAGAAGACCTCCGTGACGCCAAGGAGAAGGTGTTCGGCGCGATGCGTGGTCTCACCCGCGCCGACCTCGTACGCGGCCAGTTCGACGGATACCGCGACGAAGAGGGCGTCGCGAACGACTCCGATGTGGAGACCTATGCCGCGGTTCGAGTGTTCGTCGACTCGTGGCGATGGGCCGGGGTGCCGTGGTACATCCGCGCGGGCAAGAACCTGCCGGTCACGTGCACCGAAGTTCGAGTTGAGCTCCACCGCCCGCCCCAACGCGTCTTCGCCCAATACGAAGAGCTCCCGCGCGACACGAACTACTTCCGGTTCCGTCTGAACCCCGAAGTGCAGATCGCGCTTGAGGCACGGGTGAAGAAGCCAGGTGAGAGCTTCATGGGCCAACCGATCGAGCTCGCGTTCACCGAACACCACCCCGACGAGATGACCGCCTACGAGCGCTTGATCGGCGATGCGCTCGACGGCGAGAACCTGCTCTTCGCGCGCGAAGACGGCGTGGAAGAGGCGTGGCGGGTGGTCGACGACGTTCTCGTGAACCACGACCGTGCGTATCCGTACAAGCCGCATACCTGGGGGCCGGCGCAGGCCGAAGGGCTCGTCAAGGACCCCGACGGCTGGCACGACCCGAGGGTGTGACACCCGTTCTCGCCGTCGATCTCGGCGGCACCAACATGCGCGTCGCGGTGGTGGATGAGGCCGGGGTGATCGTCGACCGCGATCACGCAACCACACCGCACGACGCAGCGACGATCGCACCGTTCCTCGACCTCATTGCACGCTTCCGCAAGGAACACAACGTGGCCCACGCGGTCGTCGGCGTCCCCGGTCGGGTGGACCACATCGGCGGCCGGCTCCTCCACGCGCCGAACCTGCCGCCGGCCTGGCTCGACCAGATCACTCGGAACGCGTTGCAAGACGCGCTCGAGGTAACGGTGACGTTGGCGAATGACGCGGATGTCGCCGCGGTGGGCGAGGCGTACTTCGGCGCCGGCCGAGGGTACGACGACGTGGTGTACGTGACGGTCTCGACGGGTGTTGGTGCCGGCGCGGTCATCGGTGGTCGAGTGGTGCTGCCCAGCCGTT
Source organism: Bifidobacterium breve (assembly GCA_945889545.1). Lineage (GTDB taxonomy): Bacteria > Actinomycetota > Acidimicrobiia > IMCC26256 > PALSA-555 > SHVJ01. The sequence goes on from CAMDCC010000014.1 coordinate 6,247, forward strand.
CCGGCGTCGAGGTCGGCCACACCGTGATCGACCGGCGCGCCGCCGTTGCGGACGCGCCCGCAACGGTCGAAGGGCTCGGTTCGGGTACTGCGCTCGCGCGGCTCGCGGCCGAGCGTGGCATCGACGCCCGTGGCCCAGAGCTCGCGGCCATGGTCCGCGATGGCGACGCCACCGCACGCGCCGTATGGGACGAGGCGATGGAAGCCGGCGGCATCGGCATCGCCAACCTCGTGCACCTGTTCGCACCTACCGTGGTCGTTGTGGGCGGCGGCGTCGGGCGGAATCTTGACTTGGTGCTCCAACCAGTCCGCGACGCCATCGAGCGGTACGGGCCCAAGGGCCCACCCCCAGATGTCGTCGCTGCGGCGCTTGGCGACGACCCCGGATTGATCGGCGCGGCTGCGTGGCCGCGCGCGACGGCGTAGACCATGCGTGTGGAACCCGTCCCTACCCCGAGCGCGAAGGCCGTCGGCCCGTACTCACCCGCGGTACGCGCCGGCGACTGGATCGTTGTTTCAGGCCAGATCGGTATTGACCCGGCCACCGGAACGCTGGTTGTGGGAGGCGTGGAAGCCCAGGCCCGACAGGCGCTCGCGAATCTCACCGCCATTCTCGGAGATTGCGGCTGCGACTGGGAACAGGTCGCCAAGGTCACGGTGTTCGTTGCCGCAGAGAGCCAGCAATCCATGGCTCAGCAATCCATGCCCCAGATCAACGCCGTATACAGCGACGTGGTCGGTGAGCACCGGCCCGCGCGCAGCACCGTCGGAGTCGCGTGGCTCCCGATGGGTGCCGCGTTCGAGATCGAAGCCTGGGTGTACAAGCCACAGATCAGACCGGAGGCCTGAAACGAGTGAGCGACGAGACACGCGAGATCGCCAAGACCGAAGACGAATGGCAACACGAGCTGTCCCCCGAGCAGTACCAGGTGCTGCGGCGCGCGGGCACCGAGCCCGCGTTCACCGGCCAGTACTGGGACTGTCACGACGACGGCGTGTACCGATGCGCAGCGTGCGGTGCCGAGCTGTTCGACGCCACGACCAAGTTCGAGTCCGGGACCGGCTGGCCGAGCTTCACGGAGCCGATGGTCGCCGACGCGGTCGAGCTGAAGTCCGACACCACGCATGGGATGCGGCGCACCGAGGTTGTCTGCCGTCGGTGTGGTGGCCACCTCGGCCACGTCTTCGACGACGGGCCGGGCGAGAACGGGCAGCGCTACTGCATCAACTCGCTGTCGCTCGATCTCGCGCCCCGAAACGGCTAGAGAAGGAAGCGGCCGGAGCTCTTCGTACGCGAGTGGGCGAGGGGGGACTTGAACCCCCACATCCTTTCGGACACAGGCACCTGAAGCCTGCGCGTCTGCCAATTCCGCCACTCGCCCGGAGTCGCCGTATTTGGCGACGAGTGGACCGCCGATCGTACCAGCGGCCTGCGAACACGCGAGGTGGAGGGCCTCGTCGTACAATCGCTCCCGTGGGAATCCAGGGATTCGAGCGCCGACTCGAGAAGTTGGTCGAGGGCACGTTCGGCAAAGCGTTCCGAAGTGGGCTGCAACCTGTTGAGGTGGGCCGCAAGGTCACCCGTGCGCTCGACGCCGAGCGCGCGATGGGTGTCGACGGGGTGCCGATCGCGCCGAACAACATCGGCGTGTACCTCTCACCGGCCGACTTCGAGCGCTTCTCGGCCTTTGCCGATGCGCTGGCGCGCGAGCTTGCTGAAGCTGCTCGCGAGCACGCTCGCGACGAGGGCTACCACTTCGTGGGTCCCGTCACCGTCACACTCGTCTCCGACGATGAGCTGCGCGACGGCGAATGCGATATCGCCGCCGAGGTGCACGAAGGCAACCGCGTGGGCTCACTCGTGCTGCCCGACGGCCGCCGGTACCCGCTCGCCGAGAAGCCGGTCGTGCTCGGCCGCATGTCCGACTGCGACATCGTGCTCGCCGACCCTCGAGCATCGCGTCAACACGCCGAGATCCAACCGGTCGGCCACGGCTTCGTCCTCTCCGACATGGGCTCGATGAACGGCACGGTCGTGAACGGCACGCCCGTCCGCGAGCACCAGTTGACCGACGGCGACGAGATCCGTGTCGGGAGCACCGTCCTGCACTTCGAGGCGTCGTAACTCTGTTCGCTGTGAGGTTGCTCGGAGAGGCCCTCTCACAGACGGCGCTCGACGTTCTGAAGTACGCCTTTCTCGCGTTGCTCTTCCTCTTCCTTGCGCGCGTCATGCGCGTTGTCATCCTCGAGCTCCGCACTCCGGTCCTCGCCGGCGCAACGCAGGGTGCGGCACCCGCTACCGCGGGGCGCAGCGCCAAGCCCGGCGCCCGACTGCGTATCGTTGAGCCCGCGGCGCGCAAGGGCGAGACGTACCCGCTCAACGAGGAGCTCACCGTTGGTCGTGGCGGCGGATGCGGCGTGGTCATCCCCGACGATCAGTTTGTTTCAACGGTTCACGCCCGCCTGTTCCGCCGTGGGAGCGATCTTTTCGTCGAAGATCTCGGCTCTCGCAACGGCACGTTCGTGAACGGCCAACAGATCCAGGCCGCCACCCGACTCAAGCGCGGCGACCGCGTGCAGTTCGGCGAGACGGTCGGGGAGGTGCTGCGATGACGATTCGGCTCGTGATCGGGGAAGCCACCGATGTGGGCAAGGTCCGTGACCATAACGAGGACGGCTACCTGGTCGACGACGGACTCGGACTCGTGGCCGTGGCCGACGGGATGGGCGGGCATCGGGGTGGAGAAGTCGCGAGCGCCACGGCCATCGAAGCGTTGCACGCATCGTTCACTCAGCACGGTGGTTTGCGCGATGCGGTAGTCGCGGCCAACGACGCGGTGCTCGATCGGGCCGACGGCGACGAAGCACTCCGCGGGATGGGCACGACCCTGACCGCGGGCGTGTTGGGCGACGACGGCACGTTGCTCATCGGCCACGTGGGCGACTCACGGGCATATCTCCTGCGCGACGGTGAGCTCACGCGCATCACGACCGACCACAGCCTCGTCGAAGAGCTTGTCGCCGCGGGCGAGCTCACGGAAGAAGAGGCCGAGCGCGACCCGCGACGGTCGATGATCACCCGCGCGCTCGGACTCGATTCGGATCTTGTCGTCGACCTCCACCCGGTGATCCTCGTGCCGGGTGATCGCGTGATGTTCTGCTCCGACGGTCTCACCAACATGGTGAGCGGGCGCGAGATCGCCGACCTCCTCACCAAGGAAGGTGGAGCCGCGACGGCGGCGCAGCGTCTTGTCGACGCCGCGAACGATGCCGGCGGTGTCGACAACATCACCGTGCTCGTGCTCGACGCGACCGGCGATCTGCCTGCCGATGTCGTCGAACCCCGGAAGCGACGCGGCATCTTCCGTCGGCGCGTATGACCACAACCACCGCGCATCGCAACACCGAGCTGCGCCTCGGTTTGCTCAGCGTCGGGATCACGGCCTTCGGGTACGTGCTCGTCCAACTTCCCGACAAGTCCGACATCCCCGCCGATCTGTGGTTCTTCGTGTCGATCTTCGTCGGCATCTATGTCGTCGCGCATATGGCCGTGCGTCAATTCGCGCCCTATGCCGATCCGTCGCTGCTCCCACTGGCCGCGTTCCTCAATGGCATCGGATTCGTCACGATCTCTCGCCTCGATCCCGACCTGGCCCGAACCCAGGTCGGATGGATGGCGGCGGGGGTCGGGGCTTTCGTGGCAACACTCGTGGCCGTGCGCCGTGTGCGCACGCTCGAGCGGTTTCGTTACTCGTTCCTGCTGCTCGGACTGCTTGCGCTGCTGATGCCACTCATACCAGGAATCGGTAAGACCATCAACGGCGCCCGGCTCTGGGTGGGCATCGGGCCAATCAACTTCCAACCGGGCGAGGCCGCCAAGGTCTTGCTCGTCATCTTCTTCGCGGCCTACCTCGTGGACAAACGCGAGCTGCTCGCGACCGGGACGCGTCGGCTCGGTCGGTTGGTGCTCCCCGACCCGAAGTACCTCGGTCCACTGCTCCTCTGTTGGGCCGTTTCGATCCTCGTGATGGTCCAGCAGAAGGACCTCGGCTCGTCGCTGCTGTTCTTCGCGGTGTTCGGAGCAATGCTCTACGCCGCAACGGAGCGGGCCGCGTACCTCATTGCCGCATTCGTGTTGTTCGTGGGCGGTGCCGGCATTGCGTACAACCTGTTCGATCACGTACGCGATCGCGTGAGCACCTGGATTGACCCATGGGTGGTTGCGCAGGGCAAGGGCTTTCAGGTCGTGCAGTCGTGGTTCGCGTTCGGTACCGGCGGCGCCTCGGGGACCGGCTTCGGACGCGGGAACCCGCAGCTCATCCCGAACGCGCCGACCGACTTTGTGTTCAGCGCCATCGGTGAAGAGCTCGGGCTGTTCGGCACCGTCGCGATCCTCGCGGCCATCCTCTTGTTCGTCGGATCCGGCTTCCGCATCGCGCTCCAAGCCGACCGGCCGTTCCCGAAGCTCTTCGCCGCCGGTCTAACCACGATCATCGGCGTGCAGACCTTCGTGATCATCGGTGGTGTCACCCGCGTCATCCCGCTCACGGGCATCACGCTGCCATTTATCTCCTACGGCGGTTCATCGCTCGTGGCGAACTTTGTGATCCTCGGCCTGCTCTTGCGCATCTCCGACGAGAACGCGCAGGTGCGCGGCGCGAGTCGCGGGCGGCGAGCGAGCCCAGGGATGATTGCGTGAACCGCGCGATCGGCAAGGTCGGAACGGCTGTCGTCGCCCTCATGCTCGTGCTCGTCGGCATGCTCACGTACCTCCAGGTGATCCACGCCGAGAGCCTGGCGAACGATCCACGCAACGTGCGGGGTGCGCTGCGCGACATCAACCTCCCGCGCGGCGCGATCGTGACAGCCGATGGCGTCGTCGTCGCCCAGTCGACGCGGGTCGACGACAGAACCGAGTTCGACTTCCAGCGCAGCTACCCGAACGCCAAGCTCTACCAGCAGGTGGCGGGCTACCAGTCGTTCGTGTTGGGGAGCAGCGGTGTGGAGCGCACGTACAACGACGAGCTCGTGGGGCGGGGCTTGGGAATCCAGATTCGCGACCCGCTCGGCAACATCCTCGGTGGAGAAGAGGCGGTTGGCACTGTGGTGCTTTCGATCCGCGACGACTTGCAACGCGCCGCGGCGGAGGCGCTCGGCGATCAGCGCGGTTCGGTGGTGGCCATCGATCCGCGCACCGGCGAGATCCTCGCGATGTACTCGAACCCGACGTACGACCAGAACCCGCTCGCGGGCCACGACACCGAGAAGGTGAACGCGTTCTACAAGTTCCTCTCGGCCCTGCCCGAAAAGCCCGACCTCGCGCGTGCGTACCGCGAGCGTTACCCGCCAGGTTCCACCTTCAAGACGGTCACCGCATCAGTTGCGCTCGAGAACGGAATCGCGACGCCGGGCACGGAGTTCCCCGAGGTGAGCTCGATCGACTTGCCGTTGACCGATGACGAGCTCGACAACTTCGGTGGACAGGTGTGCGGCGGGACGTTGGCCGAAAGCTTCCGCCGATCGTGCAACACGACGTTCGGGACACTCGGTCTCCAACTTGGCGAGGCGTTCGTGCCCGGGATGACGCGCTTCGGGTTCAACGATGTTCCGCCGATCGACCTCGTGCCCAGCGGGGCACTGAGCACCGGACCGAAAGCGGGTTCGTTCCAGGACAACCAACCACGCTTCGCGCTTGCTGGCATCGGTCAGGGCGACGTTGCCGCTACGCCGTTGGAGATGTGTCTCGTCGCCGCAGCGCTCGCGAACGGCGGCGTGATCATGGAGCCGCACGTGGTCAAGGAGATCCGCGACTCCGACGGCGACGTGGTGCGCACCATCGAGAATCGCGAATGGAAGACCGCGGTCACGCCGGCCACCGCGGCGGCGGTCGCCTCCATGATGGTGGACGTCGTCGAGAACGGCACCGGCCAGGCCGCACAGATCGACGGGGTCACCGTCGCAGGCAAGACCGGGACCGCGCAGGTGGGTCCGGGCGTCGACCCGCATGCGTGGTTCGTGGGATTCGCGCCGGCAGGACCCGGCGAGATTCCCGAGATCGCCGTCGCGGTGATCGTCGAGAACGGTGGATCCGCGGGCAGCGAGGCCACTGGTGGCCGGATCGCCGCGCCGATCGCCGCCGCAGTGCTCCGGGCCTACCTGGGTCGTTGACCCATACACGCCACGGCGCCCTGGATGCGGAGGGACCGATCACTAACGTAGGGACCGAATGACGCACGTCGACCCCCTCTATTCCAACCGGTACGCGATCGAGCGATTGATCGCGCGCGGGGGAATGGCGGAGGTCTATCTCGCCCGCGACACGTATCTCGATCGTTGGGTCGCGGTGAAGATCCTGTTCCCCGAGTTCGCGCGCGACCCGAGCTTCGTCGAACGATTCCGCCGCGAGGCGCAGAGCGCCGCGATGCTCAACCACCCGAACATCGTCGGCGTCTACGACTACGGACAGCAGGCCGGCTCGTACTTCATCGTGATGGAGTACGTGGAGGGTCGCTCCCTGCGCGACGTCCTCCACGACGAGGGGCCGCTGCCCGCGATGACCGCAGCTCGCATCACCGCGGAGACCGCCGCCGCACTCGACTTCGCCCATCAGCACGGAGTGATTCACCGCGACATCAAGCCCGGCAACGTGCTCATCACGCAGTCGGGTCAAGTGAAGGTCGCCGACTTCGGAATTGCGGCCAACCCCACCGACGCCAAGCAAGGTCTCACCCAGACCGGTTCGGTGATCGGCACCGCCACGTACTTCTCGCCGGAGCAGGCGCAGGGGTACCAGGTCGACGGTCGCACCGATGTGTACGCGCTCGGCGTCGTCCTCTACGAGATGTTGACGGGCCGCGCGCCGTTCACCGGGGAGAGCCCGGTGGCCGTCGCGATGAAGCACGTGCGCGAGCAACCGGTCCCGCCGAGTCAGTACCTCCCCGATCTGTCGCCCGACCTCGAGCGCATCGTGCTCACCGCCATGGCCAAAGACCTCGCCACGCGATACCAGTCGGCCGAAGAGCTCCGGGCCGATCTCATTCGCTTCGGGCGCGGCACCCCGGTCGCCGCGGTTGTTCCGGCCGCGGTGCCTGTACGCGCCGACGAGGCGCCGACCGTCGCCACACGCCGACCGGTCGCCGCGTCCACCGCCGAAGAGATGTGGGACGAGCCGCCGCGGCGATGGGGCCCGGTCGTCGCGGTGGTGTTCGGTCTCGGATTGCTCGCGGCAGTCATCGCCTTCGCATTGTTCTCCGCTGGGAGCACACCCACCGATCCGACCGGCAAGACGGTCGAGGTGCCCGATGTCGTCGGAAGCACGTTCGCGGAGGCGTCGGGTGAGCTCGAAGGGTTGGGCTTCACGGTGATTCGACGCGACGAGATCAGCGACGCGCCAATTGACGAAGTGATCAAGCAGAGTCCCGAGGCCGGACTGCTCGCCCGAAAGGGCCGCGCCATCGTGCTCACCGTGAGCGGCAGCGAGGTGAACGTCCCGAACGTCGTCGGCCAGACGAAGGAGCAAGCCGAAGCCTCGTTGACCGACCGCGGGCTCATCTACACCCCGGTCGAAGTCGATGCCCCCGACAAGCTGCCCGGCACCGTGATCTCCACCGATCCGGTCGCCGGAACGAAGGTGCCCAAGGGCAGCCCGGTCACCGTCAACATCGCCAAGGAGCCGTTGATCGATATCCCGTCGGTTGCCGGCCAGGATCAGACGTCGGCCCAGGCGCTGCTTCAGAACGCTGGGTTCGTGGTGAACACAACGGCGCAACAGCACGCGACGGTCCCCGCGGGCAAGGTGATCGGAACGACTCCGGCCGCGGGTACCAAGGCACTGAAGGGCAGCATCGTGGTGCTCCTCGTGTCCACCGGCCCGGGGACGGTGGCGGTTCCAGGTGTGACGGGGCAGCAATGCAACGCAACAGGATACGGGCCGCTGACGAGCGCCGGCTTCGGGGTAGCTATCACTGGAAACCCCGGTGCCCCGGCACCGAACCCCATCGTCAGCCAGAGCCCTGGCGGCGGCAGCCAGGCCGCGCCGGGTTCGACGGTCACGATCACCTGCACGATCTGACCAGAAGTCGCGGCGTGGCCACGACGGAGCTCGCGAGCTGGTACTCGGCACACGGACGCCACGACCTCCCGTGGCGCGAGACGCGCGAGCGTTGGTTCGTGCTCGTCTCGGAGGTGATGCTCCACCAGACGCAGGTGCCGCGCGTGTTGGCGGCGTGGCCCGACTTCATCGGTCGCTTCCCGACGCCCGAGGCGATGGCCGACGCTGGCCCCGGCGCGGTGATCGAAGCGTGGGGTCGTCTCGGGTATCCGCGGCGCGCGCGGCGACTCTGGGAGTCGGCGGTGCGCATCGCCGCGCTCGGGTGGCCCGATGATCTCACCGAGCTTCCGGGCGTCGGGCGCTACACCGCGCAGGCAGTGCTCTCCCAGGCCGACGGACAGGACGCGCCGGCCGTCGAAGTGAACGTGCGGCGCGTCGTCGAGCGTGTGACCGGCCGTCGGCTTGCCGACCGAGAGGCGGAAGCGGCGATGGTGGAGATCGGCGCCCCGCTGATCGGACGCGATCGGCTGCTCGCACTCATGGACGTGGGTGCCGGGCCCTGCCGGCCGCGTGAGCCTCGCTGCCAGGAATGCCCATTCACCTCGCGCTGCGCGACCCGCGGTCCGCTCGAGCTGGAGACGAAGTCGCGTCAGGCGCCGTTCGAGGGCTCGTTCCGGCAGCGGCGAGGTGAGGTGCTCGCCCGTCTGCGCGCCGGCCCCACCCCGATCGCACTCCTCGACGCCCGCGCGTTGCGCTCACTCGTCACCGACGGCCTCGCCGCTATCGACGACACGACCGCACGCCTCCCCTAAGTCCCGAACTGGGGTCCGAACTGAGGTCCGAACACCCACCCCCCACGGAGCAAGTGACGCTCAGGTCGAAATGCGGAACCGCAGCGTCACTTGCTCGGAATGGGGGCGATCCGTTCGAGAAAGTTACGGATGAGGTCGTGACCCGATTCCGTGAGGATCGACTCGGGGTGGAACTGCACACCTTCGATCGGGAACTCGCGGTGGCGCAGCCCCATCACGAGTCCGTCCTCGGCCTCGGCCGAGATCTCGAGCACATCAGGTACCGAGTCGCGATCAACGACGAGTGAGTGGTAGCGGGTTGCCGTGAACGGGTTGGGCATCCCTTCAAACACGCCGCGGCCGTCGTGGCTGATCTGCGACGTCTTGCCGTGCATCACCTTCGGTGCGCGCACCACGTCGCCGCCGTAGACCTGCCCGAGACACTGGTTGCCGAGGCACACGCCAAGCACCGGAACGCCGTGCTCGCCGAACGCGCGGATCGCCGCGTTCGACACGCCAGCGTCCTCAGGCCGGCCCGGCCCGGGCGAGATCAGCACGGCGTCGGGTGCGAGGGCGACGAGCGTCTCGAGGTCGACGTCATCGTGGCGATGCACCAACGGATCCCCGCCGAGCGCACCGAGGTACTGCACAAGGATGTAGACAAACGAGTCGTAGTTGTCGATCACCAGCACACGTGCGCCCACAAAGGGCACGGTACTGGGTGACGCGCGGGCCACCGTCCCGGCTGCTCCTCCTGTCCTGGTCGCGCTCGCTGGCGCGCTGTGTGCCCCGGGCCGGTAGTGCGCAGCCGCTCGGCTGCTCCTAATGTGCGGCGCCTATGGCTCGCACTCGGAAACGCCGCAAGGCCGCGGTCGCCACTCCTCCGCCCGGCCGCTACACGCCGCCGAAGCCGCAAAGCGCCAAAGAGTCGCCGCTCTGGGTGCCGGCCACGATGTTCACGGCCCTGCTGCTGGGCGTGGCGATCATCGTGGGCAACTACCTCTCCCTCCTCCCCGGTGGCGAGGCCCAGAACTCCTATCTCTTCGTAGGCCTCGGGATGCTCATCTCCGGCTTCGTGCTCTCCACCCAATACCGCTGATCCAATGCCGCTGATCAGCTCCCGTCGGCGGGGAATCCCATTGCTGTAACTTCCCACAGGGTTATCCACACTCTGTGGAGAGCGGCGGTCTGTGGAGAGCCTTGGAGGCTGGATCAGGCCGGGACCATGTCTTCTCGGCAGTGGCGGGGGGCGTCAGGGTCTTCGCCGCCTTGGGCTGCCGTCATGGTGACCTCGGCGCCGCACACGATGCAGCGGAACTTGAGGTCGACGGGCACGACGGCTTCGGGATCGACCTCTTCGTCGGGCGCGATCTTGAACTTGTTGAGGATGCTCGCCATCACCGCATAGGCGAACACCGCGACCGACGCGCCGAGCAGCACCCGCAGGATCCACCCGACGGTGGAGACCCCAATCACGGGAGGGAGATCACAGGAGAGGGATCACGGGAGATCCGTCAGCCCAGGCGTTCGATGATCATCGCGTTGGCCATCCCGCCGCCTTCGCAGATGGTCTGGAGCCCCCACCGACCGCCCGTGCGCTCGAGCTCGCAGAGGAGCGTGGCGGTGAGGCGCGCGCCCGAGCACCCGAGCGGATGACCGATCGCGATCGCTCCGCCGTTCACGTTCACCTTCTCCATGTCGGGGCGGTGCTCCTGCGCCCAGGCCAACACCACGGGCGCGAACGCCTCGTTGATCTCGACGAGATCCATCTCGTCGAGGCTCATGCCGGTGCGCTCGAGGATCTTGCTCGTGGCCGGGATCGGGCCGGTGAGCATCATCACCGGGTCGACGCCCGCGAGCGCGAACGCGTGGAACCGCGCGCGCGGCGTGAGCCCGAGCGCCGTCGCCTTCTCTTCACTCATGATCAACACTGCGGCGGCACCGTCGGTGATCTGTGACGAGTTCGCGGCGGTGATCACGCCGCCATCGGGTTTGAAGGCCGGCTTGAGCTGCGCCAGCTTCTCCACCGTGGAGTCGGGGCGGATGCCCTCGTCCCGCGCCAGAATCGACGAGCCTTCTTCAGTCGTAACCGAAACCGGCACGATCTCGCGCTCGAAGCGCCCCTCTTCGGTCGCGCGAGCGGCACGCACGTGCGACTCCACCGAGAACGCGTCGTTCGCCTCCCGTGAGATCCCCCACTTCTCGCAGATGAGCTCGGCTGACAGCCCTTGCGGAATGAGACCGGGGTAGCGCTCCATCATCATTGGCCCGAACGGCACACTGCCGGCAGGCATCGACGCTCCCATCGGCACCCGGCTCATCGACTCCACGCCCGCGGCGATGACCACGTCGTACGCCCCCGCCATCACACCCTGCGCCGCGAAATGCGACGCCTGCTGCGAAGAGCCGCACTGCCGATCGATCGTGGTGCCCACGACCGACTCGGGGAACCCTGCGGCAAGCGCGGCATTGCGCCCCACGTTCACACCCTGATCCCCCACCTGCGACACGCACCCCATGAGCACGTCGTCGACGAGCGCGGGGTCGAGGTCGTTGCGCTCGGCGAGCGCTCGCAGCGTGTGCGCGGCAAGGTCGACTGGGTGCACGTCCTTCAGGCTGCCGTTCCGACGGCCCAACGGCGTACGGACGGCATCGACGATCACGGCGGTGGGCACAGCGAGCTCCTCTTCGTGGACAAGGCGCGAACGATACCTGCGACCTGTCCACGAGCCTCTCGCGGCCCAGCCTCTTGCCCGCTCTCGGCGCTGCGCGCCGGGCCGCCCGGGCCCCGGTTACCGACCAGCGCGGCCACCAGCACTACCGCGGTCGGTAACCTCGGCCGTCGTGCCCAGAGACATGCAGCGTTCGCTTGGCGACGGAGGGATGCCGCTGCTCGCGCAGCTCGGCGTCAACTTCGATGCATATGGCGACGGGTGGACGACCGCAACCTGGGTTCCCACCGAGCTCGCCTGCAACCCGCTCGGCCAAGTGCACGGTGGCGTGTACGGCGTGATCCACGACGCGGCCATGAACTTCGCAACCAACAGCGGGCTCGAGTCGGGCGACCGAGCCGCCACCCTCGACCTCACATACCAGATGATGCGCGGCGCCGAAGCGGCGCAGCAGCTCACAGTACGCGGCGAGATCGTTCGCCTCACCAAGCAGGTCGGCTACGTGGAGTCAGTCGTGCGCAACATCGATGGCGAACTCGTATCACGCGGCACCGGCACGTTCCTCGTGCGCCGCAAGCAGATCGCATGACCGCGGCTACTGGCGAAGTGGCGACCGGCGAGGCAACCGACGCCGAGTCGATTGCGCCGCTCAGCAAGCGGTGGCGTCGCGGGTGGGTGCTCGAGTTCGCGGCGATGGCCGGCTTCTACTGGCTCTACGAGTCGTCACGGGGTTGGGTTGCGGGCACAACCGAGGCTGCGCTCGCTAACGCTCGGGGGATCGTTGACGCCCAGAAATGGCTCGGCATCTACTGGGAGCGTTCTATCCAACAGGCGTTTTTGGATGAACGCTGGTTCATCACGTTCTGGAACTGGTGGTACGGGACCGTCCATTTCCTGATCCCAGCGGCTGTGCTCGTACTGCTGTATCGCACGCGACCTGCGCGTTACGTCCGCTGGCGCAACACCCTGTTGGCGATGTGGGCGATCGGCGTACTGACGTTCTTGCTATACCCACTCGCGCCGCCGCGCTTCCTCGAGTCTGCCCGCATCATCGACACCTCAGTCGGCTACACAAACCTCGGGCCCCAGCGAGAACTCGAGTTTCGCAACGGCATCCCCACCAAAAAGACGCTGGAGCAGTACTCGAACCCGTATGCGGCGATGCCGAGCTTTCACATCGGCTGGAGCACGTTCTCCGCGCTCGCGCTGTGGCCTTTGCTGCGGCGACGTTGGCTCAAGGGCTTGGTGATCACGTACTTGGGAATGGTGATCTTCTGCATCGTCGTGACCGGGAACCACTGGCTCCTCGACGTGCCGGGCGGATGGGCAGTGGTCGGGCTCGGGTACGCGACGGCCGTGCTGATCGAACGCGTGGTGAGCGCGGTGCGGCGCGCTAGAGCTCGGCCAGCATCCGTAGCCGTCGGCGTCGGCTGACCACCCAGCCACCACCCATCAAGCCGAAGATCCCCACGCCCGCGAGCCAAGGTCCGGCGCTCGCTCCCTTCGGCGACGGGCTGCGCACCACGATGTCGGCTCGCCCGGTCACCTTCGGCTGGCCATCGGTGCGCGGCACCTCCCGGGTGGCCGGCGAACCCTGGAACCACTCCGGCCGCCACAACCAGATGACCGTCGCCGACTCACCGGGTGTACCTCCAGTGAGCGTGGCCGGCGCGCGCCCTGTTGGGTTCGAGAACCCGATCCCTGGGATACCGCCACCACCACCGGGTGTTGGCCCCGGCGTCTCGGTCTTGGCCGGGGCCACGCCCGTGATGCTGAACGTCGACCCGCCCGCGTTGCACTTGGGTGTTTCCACGAAGATCCCATCGGACGCGGTGACCGTGAGCTCGATGCAGTACACACCGTCCATCTCGGCGGTCACATTGAAGAAGTCGTCGGTTCCTTCGGAGGTGTAGATCTTCGAACGCGGACCGACGAGCACCCACTTGTACGTGAGCGGGGGGTCGAGGTCAGCCGGGTCGTTCGTGCCGGCCACGGTCAGATGGATCGTTCCTCCCGCGCCGTTCACGCCGGGCGTGCCCACCGCGTTCAGCGTGCCGATGGTGATTTGCGGGAGATCCACCAGGTCGAGGGTCTGGTCGTACGCGGAGAGATCGAACAGGGGATCGCCGTTGCCATCGACGGGGATTGCGCCGGCGAAGTAGAAGAAATCGCCATCGGCTGTGACCGCGTACCGGCAGGTGTCGTCAGAGATGTCGCAGTCATCGAGCCGGGTCATCTGCACGCCGCCGGGCTCGTCCCACACCGGTGGCCAACGCCAGTGATCGACATCACCGGTTGGGGGCTCAAGATCCAGCTCTTCCCAGTTGTCGAAGGCGTCGATCAGATCCTGCCCCGAGAGATTCGTCGTACGCGTGACGGTGACCGGCTCGTACTCCGTACGTCCGATGGGGTTGGGCGAGGGATCGTCGACCGTGAATCCGATATAGGCGGTCGGTGGTGCGGTTCCGGTCCAGCCCGGCGGGTCGAGCTGTGTCGCGGCGCCAGCGGGAGCGGCAAGGAGGCTGCCGACGGCAAGCGACGCGACGGCGATCACCATCAGGGTCCGGTGTCCGATCTGGCGTCCGATCCGGCCCGCTGCCATCCCGCTACCTCCGATCGTCATCGAGCCTACGACTCCGGCGCGGCCGTGAAGTCGCGGGCACTCAGCGTGGAACCCCGCCGCGTGGGGATCGGTGGAGACGATGGGACTCGAACCCACGACCCCCTGCTTGCAAAGCAGGTGCTCTAGCCAGCTGAGCTACGTCCCCAAGTGGCGCAATCGTACCGGGAGTGCGCCCAGGTCTACGAGCGCGCCCCGCCGAGGAGCCCGGCACGCCGGGCTTTCGCGACCGATTCAAGACGCGAGTGCGCGTCGAGCTTACGGATGACACGCTGCACGTGATTGGGAGCAGTGTTCGCGCGGATGAAGAGGCGGCCAGCTATCGAGCTGGTTGACAGACCGTCGGCCAACATGCCGAGCACCTCGAGCTCGCGTGCGGTGAGTACGCGTCGACGAGCCCCGAGGGCCGGCTCACTCGCCAAGCGGGCGACCACGTCGATGCCGAGCGCCGGTGCGCCGGCTCCGCCGTTGTCAACGGCGCGCCGTCGTCGCGCAACACCTGTTCGATGCGACCGCCAAGCAGACCACCGACCGCTTCGGATGCCCGTGCGCACCCGAGCCGCTCTGCGGCGGGGTTGATGAAGACGACCGTCCCGTCGTGGTCACGCACTACTACGCCCGCTTCGAGCGCTTCGACGATCGCTCGCCACAAATTCGCGTCGTCGGGATCGATCACCTCGCAACCGTACGCAAGGTGCTTTCCCCGAATGCGAACCTGATCGCCGCGGTGCGGCTCCTTTCCACGGAACGCGCACGAGATCCCACCTTGCGTGACTCGAAGATCGCGCTCGGTGCTTGCACCGCTCCTCTGCGTGCGCTCAGGCGTGCACGCCCTCGAAAGCGGCCGCCTTCACGCCGCGACGCGCGAGCTCCGCCAGGAATGGTGCCGGGTCCACCAACGTACCAAGTCCCGAAGCTCCGATCGGATCGCGGGCGAGCGTGACTTCGGGGAGCGCGCCGGCCAACCGGGCCGCGGTAACCGCGAGCACCGTGCCCGCCGCGACCGCGGGGCGTTCGATTACGCCGTACACGATCGCCTCGCGCGCACGGCCTCGCCACCCCCACACCTCAACCCGCGCGGCTCCCCACCCGTCATGAAGCGTTGGCCGCCCGAACAGCGTGCGCAGCGCGTTGCGTTGCGGAGCATCGGCGACTCGCACGGAGACGTGGCGCGACCCCGCGACGGCGTCGCGCATCAGCGTGACGCCGGATGCC
>CAMDCC010000015.1 GCA_945889545.1 Bifidobacterium breve
GGTGGGCTGCGGCGGTGCACACCCCTGCCGCACCGTCGCAGCCCTCTTCCCTTCGCGTGGCTTCCCTCGCCCATTTCTCCTGCTCAGGCCACCGGTACGCTCCCGCAGGTGAGCCCTCGCCCGGCGTCGATCCACATCGACGACCTCGCTGATCCCCAGTTCACGCCACAGATCGCCGAGATGATGCGCGCCGTCGAGCCCATCGCGGCCGAACTCGATTTCGCACCCGATGCACTCATCGCGCAGGCGCAGGCCGACACACGACTCGACGACTTCGGCGACGAGGGATTCCGCGAGCCGCTCGGCGTCATCCTCGAAGCGCTCGATACGCAACCCGAACGCTCGGCGATGGGGCGCGTGAGCACGCACGCCCAGATCTCACAGCTCTTGCGGAACCGCCTGCTCGTGGAGGATCTCGTGCGCCAGCACCAGGAGATCCTCGACGAGATGATCGATCGGCCGATCGTGATCGCCGGTCAGCCGCGCACCGGAACGACGCACCTCCACAACCTCATTGCCTCGGATCCCGCGATCCGTTCGTTGCCGTACTGGGAGAGCCTCGAGCCCGTGCTCCCCGCCAACGAGCGGGCTGCCGCCGCCGCGAGCGGTGAAGACCCGCGCCGCGAGCGCACCGGCGCGGGCCTCGGAATCCTCGACGAGGCGATGCCGAACTTCAAGCGCATGCACGAGATGACCGTCGACCATGTACACGAGGAGATCCAGCTCCTCGCCATCGACTTCTCCACCATGCTCTTCGAGACGATGGGCGTGCTCCCCACGTGGAAAGAGTGGTACGTCACGCACGACCAGACGTCTCATTACGAGTATCTGCGCAAGGTGCTCCAAGTGCTCCAGTGGCAGCGCGCCGCGGGCTCCCGATGGGTGCTCAAGTCACCGCAGCACCTCGAGCAGTTCCAAGCGCTTGTGCGCGTGTTTCCCGACGCGACGTTCGTGGTCCCGCACCGTGATCCCGTTGCCGTGATCGCGTCGAACGCCACGATGCTGGCCTACACGGCACGCCTCAGCCACGCGGTGGTGGATCCGATACACATCGGCCACTACTGGTCGGACCGCATCGAGGAGATGCTGCGCGCTGGGATGCGCGACCACGATCTGCTCCCGTCCGATCGCACGATCGACGTGGCCTTCGACGAGTTCATGGCCGACGACGTGGCGATGGTCGAGCGCATCTACGAGGTCGCCGAGCAGCCGTTTACGGCCGAGGTGCGAGCGGCGATGGACGCGTTCATGGTGGAGCACCCACGCGGGCGTCATGGTGGAGTGCTCTACGACCTTCAAGGCGACTTCGACATCGACCCCGCCGAACGCCGCGAAGCGATGCGTGACTACACCGACCGCTTCGCCGTAACTCTCGAGGACTAACGCGCCGCCGGCACGTCCTGCAGCTTGACGACTCTGGTCTCGGGTCGATCGGGCGTGGCTGACGGGTAGAACCAGCGGAACCAGATGCGACCGCGTGGGTGACCCGCGGTCGACAGCCAGTTGGGGTGACCCGGGTCGTTCTCCGCCACGACGAGTGTCCACGAGCCGTCGGCTTCGTGCGTTGTCTGCGCGCCGTTGATCGTGACGCGTTCATAGTCGTAGTTGTACGTGTGCATGAACTGGTTCCAGAGACAGCAGTTCCAGAACGCACACTCGGGTGACCGCCCGGTGATCACGAGCGCTTCGTCGGGCGCGAGGTCGAAGCTGCCCATCGCGTAGGCGGCGTCTCCGGCAGCCCAACCGAACGTGACCTTCTGCACCGGATACGGCTCGTCGATCTGGTTGGGGTCACCGAGACCCAGCGGCACCATCTGCGCCTGGTCCTTCACCCAGGTGAGCGCGGCGCGGAAGCGGCGCGCGAGATCGACGTCGTTCTCGCGATACGTGGACGGCGGGTCGACCGACTCGATATGCCACGCGCATCGCTTCCCCCGAAACGGATCGTTCAAGTAGTCGCGTGTGATCGCGGCAACTGCGTCGTCCTCGAGCTGGATGAACGCACCCTTCCAACCCTTGGGGCGCGCTCTCGCCATCATGAACTCGAACGCGCCGTCCGAACCGATGTCGAGATCGTCGCGATCGTTGACGCTGCCGACGATCCGCTCCGAGTAGTGCCCGTCACGCGGGCCGCCGTAGACCGTGAGCGAGAGATACTCCGCGTCCCCCTTGATACCCGTCACGCGGTAGACGACGTCGGGATCCACCGGCGCGAACTGGTAGAACGCGTCGGCGTTGTCGCCGCCCCACTTCTTGTAGCGGCCGACGATGTCGACGAACCGCGGGTTCGCCGGATCGCCCCATACCTGCGTGTCGAGTGCCACCTGGAGGATCGAGAAGATCCACTTGTAGCCCTCGAGGATCTGCTGGTCGTCGCCGAGCGCGTTCGGCCCTTCGAAGAACCGAGCGTCGAGCGTCTTCAGCGTGTCGATGAGCTCGTGGACAACACCGGTGGTCTCAAACTTCTGGTCAGCCATGAACGGGGAGGCTAATCAGACCCATTCTCTTTGGTCAGCCCGGCGTGATGCGGTCACCAATCTGGATCGAGCCGTCGTCGAGGATCTCGGCGCGGAGGCCACCGCGGTCGATGAGCGCGGGGCGCACACCGGGGCGGGTCTGCTCTTCGAGGTACACGCACGGGTGGGAGAGGTCGAAGCCGCGGAAGCGCACACCGCCCACGAGGAATTCCTGACCCACCAGATCGTTGAGCTGCACGCCTTCGGTCACGATGTTGCGGCGCGTCTCCTGCTCGGCGAGCTCGATCCCGTGCTCCGCGACCGCGCCTTGGACGGCCTCGCGTTCGATCAGTGTGACAGCGCGCTGCGCATCTTCGATGCGCGTGCCGGAGTACGTGCCCGCCTCGTTGGCGTAGCGATCGCCTTCGAGTCCTTTGCCGGCGAACGCACGCACTTCGTCGCGCGGTTCCATTGGCGCGCCCTCACCCGGTGCGACATAGATCCCGACGACGCTTCCCCTGAACTGTCTGGACTGGTCGGCCATCGCCTCAGTCTGTCTCGTTACGACCAGATGGGGAGCGCAATTCGGCCCCATGCGTGATCGCGCACACACGGACCCTCGTACTCGATGCGATCGTCGTCGATGATGATCTCGCCGTGGATCACACCCGCCTGGGTGTAGCGAGTCCCATCGGCCACGTCGACCGGAGTGGCCTCCTTCGCGAACTCCCATTCGAGATCGAGACCGACAGGGATGCGCTCACCCAAGTCGTCGTCGCGCGTGTCAACGCGCAGACCGAACGCTTCGAGCGAGACGCTCCAATGCTCGAACGGCGTCTCACACGTCAACGACGCCCAGAGCCCATCGCCGCGCAGATCGAGCGAGTCGTCGCGCTTTGGGGGTGCTACGTCTTCGTCGCGCACGACGACGATCCCGAGCTCCCGACCGACGATCTGGGTCCAGAACCAGCATCTACGAATCTCGGGCACACGCGTGAGTCGGACCATGCCTTGCACGCCGTCGGCGCTCGCGAGCTCGAACCCCCACGTCTCCAGCCAGCCCTCGTCGGCGACTCCGGGATGGGGCCGGTCATCGTCGGGTTTCAACACCATCCCGCTACATTGGCAGAGTTATGGGCGAAACATCCGTATCGTGGCGCGCGCCCGCGGGGAGATCGTTCACCCTCAACGCCGACGGCGTGTTGATCCACGCCGACGAATGGCTCCCAGCAGCCCCAAAAGCCGGTGTGCCGCCGGTCCTGCTGGTCCACGGGCTGGGCGCGAACACGCTCTCCTGGGAGCCGATCGCGCAGCCCTTGGCCGATGCGCTCGGCACGTCCGTGACCGCCATCGATCTGATCGGCTTCGGCCGCACCCGCGTCCCGGAGCGCACGGCGTCGATCGCGACGAACCGCCAGCTCGTGACCGCGGTGCTCGATGGACTCGGACCGTCGATCGTGATCGGGAACTCGATGGGTGGCTCGATCTCGATCGGCGTGGCCGCCCGTCGCCCCGACCTCGTGTCGAGCCTCGTGCTCGTCGATCCCGCGCTTCCCCATCCTCATCCGGGTGTGGTCGACATGCTGCGGTACGCCCGCTTCGCGCCCGTGATGATCTCATCGCTCGGCGGATGGGTTGTGCGCGCGCGTGCCCGCCTGCTCGGACCCGAACGGGTCGTCGACACCAGCCTGTCGTGGAGCCTCCACGACACGACCCGCCTCGACCCTGATCTCCGGCGACGGTTGATCGCCCTTGCCACCGAGCGGTACGACTACGCCGAGGCTCCGCACGGATACGCGGAGGCGGCGCGCTCACTCCTCCTCTATCTGGCTCGCGGTGTGCTCGCCGACCTGGCGGTTGGTGCGTCAGGCCCGCCCACATTGCTCGTGCACGGCGAGCACGACCGCTTGGTGAGCTTGGACGCGGCCCGCAACGCGGCCGCCCGCAACCCCCACGTGGACCTGCATGTGCTCGACGGCGTCGGCCACGCACCCCAGCTCGAGGACCCGAAGCGACTCGTGGCAGTCCTCGCGGGCTGGCTGGATGCGAGGATGTCGGGGTGCCAGAGCCAACGCCCGACGCCGGCCTCCTCGACGGCCCCGTCCGGGCGTTCGTCAGCGACCTGACCGAGGTGCTGACGGCCCTCCGGAGCCGAAGCGCCACCCCGGTCGAACGGTCCGCACTCGAGCGCGACGCCGCACTCGAGGTGCAGGCGATCGCGGCAAGCGTGATCGCCGCCGACGGACACCCGAGCGACGCCGAGCTGCGGTCGTTCGCGGTCGCGTTCGCACCGTGGTTCGACTCGTTGAAAGGCGCCACGCCCGCGAAGCTGCGTGACAGCCCGGCGATCAGCCAGCACCGGGCCTTTCCGATTACGCCGTCGCCGTTGTTCGAGACCATCGTGACGGCCGACACCCGCGAGAAGAGCGCTCACGCGTGGCGCTACTACGACGGCGCGATGCGCGTGGCCCACGCCGTCTGCGCGATCGACACCACGCCCACCCGAGAGGAGCTGCTCGCGGTCGACACGCTGCGCTCGATGATGTTGCGACGTTTGCGCGCGGCCGAGATCGAACGCCCAGCCGACTCTGGTCCCGACCCCGACGGCGGCCGAGATACGGACGCGAAGCCAACCGAGACGCTCGAAGATCTGCTCGCCGAGCTCGACAAGCTGGTCGGACTCAAGGCAGTGAAGACCGAGGTGCGTCTGCTCATCAACCTCGTGCGCGTCGAGAACATTCGGCGCGAACGCAAGCTCTCCGTCGTCGACCGCAGCTTGCATCTCGTGTTCCTCGGCAACCCGGGAACCGGAAAAACCACGGTCGCGCGGTTGCTCGCGCGCTTCTACAAGGTGCTCAAGGTCGTCTCGAAGGGGCACCTCGTGGAGACCGACCGGTCCGGCCTGGTCGCTGGCTTCGTCGGCCAAACCGCGCCCAAGGTGAACAAGGCGTGCGACGACGCCAAGGGCGGCGTGCTGTTCATCGACGAGGCGTACGCGCTCGTGACCGACAGTGAGCAGGACTTTGGCGCCGAGGCCGTCGCTACGTTGCTCAAGCGCATGGAAGACGACCGCAGCGATCTCATCGTGATCGTGGCCGGATACACCGAGCCAATGAAGAAGTTCATCGAGTCGAACCCCGGGATCCGCTCGCGCTTCAACAAGCAGATCGACTTCCCCGACTACACCGGCGACGAGCTCATGAAGATCTTCGAGTCGATCGGGAAGGCCAACCACTACGAGCTCGACGCCGGCGCACGCGAGGCCGTGAAGAAGTGGTTCGCCGCCCAACCGCGAGACGCCACGTTCGGAAACGGCCGTACCGCGCGCAACCTCTTCGAGGACTGCGTGACCCATCAAGCCAGCCGAGTGGTGGATGTGAAGAACCCCACCGACCAGGTGCTCATCACGTTGACCGCGGCAGACGTGCCCGACCCGACGAGCACAGAATGAGCCGCCGGTGACCACCGGAGGTCGAAAGCTCCTTGCGATCGTGGGCGCTCTCGCGATGGTCGGCATCGCCTTCCCCATCCGGGCCTTGATCGACGACGACGGCGATAACAAGGGGACCAACGACCGCCGGACGCCCGTGCTCTTGTGCGCCGCTGAGCTCGCCAACGTGTGCGACGAGCTCGAGCGTGAAGCGAACGTGAAGATCGTCCTCGATGCGGTTGGGGCCACCACGAGCACGCTCTCGACTCGCACCGAGGCCGAGAACGGCCGTCCGGAATACGACGGTTGGCTCACGTTCGATCGCAACGCCGACATCGTGCAGGAGGCCCGTCGGCGGAACTCACTGCCAGCCATCCTCGAAGACCCGTCGTCAGCCATCGCGCGGACACCGTTGCTGCTCGCGATCTGGAAGGACCGCGCCAACGTTCTCGACGCTCACTGCGGCGGCGACATCACCGTCGCCTGCATCGGCGGAGTAGCCGGCACGCGCTGGGAGTCCATCGGTGGCGAGGCCGGATGGGGCGATGTGAAGTTGGGCCACGCCGATCCAGAGGCCACCGGCGAGGGTCTCGCGGTCATCGGCCAGGAGGCGGCACAGTTCGTCGGACGATCCCGCCTCTCGCGCGACGACTTCGAGGAGGACGCGTTCCTGGAGTGGTTCAGCACCGTCGAGCGGGCCGTCGAGCTCGATGCGGACGCGTTCGCGCACCTGCTGTCCTTCGGAGCCGCGCGCTACGGCGTCGTGACCACCACGGAGGCCACCGCCACCCGCCAGCTCGCGCGGGCATCGCGCGACAAACGAGAGGCGTTGCGGCTGCTCTACCCTGAACCGGTGGCCAGCATCGACGTCGTGTTCGCGCCATTCATCGGCGGAGACTCCGACCTCGCCGACATCGTCACCGGGCGCGACGGCACCACTGCGCTCGAGCGGGCCGGATTCCGGGTCGGCACCGATCCCCCGGAACCCCGCCCCGACGGCGCGCCGCCACTTCCTGACCGTTCGAACCTGCCCGACGCGGGAACGCTCGAGGCCCTGCTCCAGACCTGGCGAGGAGTCACAGAATGAACCTGCGTCGACCGATCGCGGCCGTTGTGGCCGCCGCCACGATCCTGGGCGGCATAGTCCTCACCTCGACCGTCGCGAGTGCGGGCGGGTGCATCACGGTCGACATCGCGTCGTCGCCGGAGAAGCTCGTGCTCCTCACCGAGCTCGGCGACCGATTTGAACAGTCCGACGAGGCCCGCATCGATGGGCAGTGCGTCACGATCCAGGTGCAACGCCAGTCGTCGGGGGCCGCCGAGACCTTGCTCGAAGCCGATTGGCCGAAGCCGTCGAAGAACGGACCGCGGCCGGTGATCTGGTCGCCGTCGGCGAGCACCTGGGCCGGCGTGCTCGATCAGCGGCGCGCCGACGCCGGCAAGGAGCCGTACGTACCCACGCCCGGCAAGTCGTTCATGCTGACCCCGCTCGTCATCGCCATGCCCGAACCCATGGCGGAGGCGCTGGGGTATCCCGACACGCCGCTCGGCTTCGCCGACATCCTCGCCCTCGCGCAAGACCCCACCGGCTGGGCGGGCAAGGGCCACCCGGAGTGGGGCCCGTTCCGTTTCGGCAAGACGAACCCGCATTTCTCGACGAGCGGCCTCGCGGAGACCATCGCGCAGTACTACGCCGCCACGGGAAAGACGCGCGATCTCACCCTGGAGGATCTCGCCCGTCCTGAGGTCGAGGCGTACTCACGAGCTGTGGAGTCGGCCGTCGTGCACTACGGCGACACCACGCTCACGTTCCTGAACAACCTGTATCGGTCCGACCGGCGAGGCGATCCCTTCGGGTACGCGTCGGCCGTCGCCGTCGAAGAGAAGTCGGTGGTCGACTACAACCGCGGGAACCCCGACGGCATCCTCGACCCCGGCGAGAAGCCACGGAAGCCGCGCGTGCCGCTCGTGGCGATCTACCCCAAGGAAGGCACGCTCTTCTCCGACAACCCGCTGATGATCCTGGACGCTCCCTGGGTGTCCGCCAGGGAAGCGGACGCCGCACGCGCGTTCTCGACCTTCGTCACCAAGGAGAAGAACCAGAGGCGGGTGCTCGAGTTCGGGTTCCGTCCGGGCAACCCCGCGGTGTCGATCGGTGCGCCGATCACTGCGGCCAACGGCCTCGATCCCAGCCAGCCACAGACCACGCTCGAGGTTCCGACCCCGCCGGTGCTTGCTGGCGTGATCGACGAGTGGGACCAGGTGCGCAAGAAGGCGCGCGTGATGCTGGTCATCGACGTGTCGGGCTCGATGGGTGACGAGGCCGATCCGCGCACCGGTGCCACCAAGCTCGATCTCGCCAAGCGCGCGGCGGTGGCTGCACTCGATCAGTTCCAACCCGAAGACGAAGTTGGGCTGCGGGTGTTCTCCACCGACATCTCCGAAGATGCCCCGACCGACTATCTGGATCTCGTACCCATCGGGTTGGTATCCGACAACCGCGCCGAGCTCGAACGAAGGATCAAGAGCCTGATCCCCACGCAGGGCACGCCGCTCTACACCGTGACCCAGGATTCCTACCAGCAGCTGCTCGACGAGTTCGACGCCACGCGTATCAACGCCGTTGTGATCCTGAGCGACGGGCGCAACGAGGACGACCGCAACAACGATCTCGAGGGCCTGTTGAAGTTCCTCCGCGGCCGCAACGAGGGTGAGAGCACCACGCCGGTCCGCATCTTCCCGATCGCCTACGGCGGCGATGCCGATGAGTCCACGCTCAAGCGGATCGCCGAGGCCACGAACGCGGCCGCGTACTCCGCCATTGATCCCGCCACGATCATCAACGTGTTCAACGCGGTCGTCAGTAACTTCTGATGGGGACCACACGTTTCGGGGCAATCGAGCGCCCCCAGAGGGCTGCTGTCTTGCCCCGAAACGAGCAGGAGCGCGTCTGATGGGTCGATCTTGATGGGAGTTGTCGACGCGCTGCCGGAGAGCTGGAAGAGCCGCAAGACGGGCGACGCCATCACGGCGCCCTCGGCGATCCTGCTCGCGGGCGCGGGGGCGGCCACCGGGATCCTCTTTGGGCTCGCGGCGCTCCCGGTCGTTGGCATTGCGGCCGCGGCCTGGCTCGTGCGCGTGGCCACGCTGCTCCCCCGCCGGGCGTCGGGTGAGCGCATCGACCCGATGGGCATCTCCGACCCTTGGCGCGGGTTCGTGCGTGACGCGCTCGACGCGCAGCGCCGTTACCGCAAAGCGGTGTCGACAGCCAAGCCGGGGCCGATGCGCGATCGGCTCGTCGAGATCGGTGAGCGCATCGATGCTGGTGTGAGCGAGTGCTGGCGCGTCTCCCGTCGAGGCGACGCGCTCGTCGACGCGATCGGCAACCTCGATGTGCTCAGCGCACGCAAGGAGCTCGAGGACGCCAAGCAGGGGGCGCAGAACGAAGCGCACCATGCGACGGTCGAAGCTCTCCAAGCCCAGGTCGATACCGCTGACCGGCTCATCGACGTGGCCCAGGATGCCCAGGACCGGACGCGCCTGCTCAACGCGCGCCTCGACGAGGCGGTGGCCCGGACGGTTGAGCTCGCGATCCGCGCCGACGACGTGGGCGCGCTCGGGGGCCTCGGCGGTCAGGTCGAGGAGCTCGTGAGCGAGATGGAGTCCCTCCGCGTGGCCCTCGACGAGGTGAGCGGGACAGCACAGGCCGCGGGCGGCACATAACACGACAGCGAGCCGGGGCCCGAGCGGCCCGGCGCGCAGCGCCGAGAGCGGAACGTTGGAGGCGAGCGGCACAACACAAGTTGCGGGCGCCACATAACACGACAGCGAGCCGGGGCCCGAGCGGGCCCGGCGCGCAGCGCCGAGAGCGGAACGTTGGAGGCGAGCGGGACAGCACAGGCCGCGGGCGGCACATAACACGACAGCGAGCCGGGGCCCGAGCGGCCCGGCGCGCAGCGCCGAGAGCGGAACGTTGGAGGCGAGCGGCACAACACAAGTTGCGGGCGCCACATAACACGTCAGCGAGCCGGGGCCCGAGCGGCCCGGAGCGCAGCGCCGAGAGCGGAACGTTGGAGTTGGGGCGAGGCGCAGGCCGCAGGGGCCTCTGGGTGACGAGGCGACCGGGCGGGGAGCCGGTCTAGAACTGGCCGGCGGGTCCAACTAGCCTGCCGCTCCATGTGGAAAACGATCAAGAAGTGGTGGAAGTACCTGGGCGCGAAGCTCGGATTGGCGTTCGAGGAGAAGGCCGACCCGAAGGTCCAGCTCGAGCAGGCGATCGCCGAGGCCCGTGATCAGCACCGCAAGCTCACGGAGTCGGCAGCAAACGTCATCGCCAACCAGAAGCAGCTCCAGCTCAAGCTCGACCGCGCCATCGAGGAGTACGAGAAGGCAAACAAGTCGGCGCGCCAAGCGCTGCTGCTCTCCGACCAGGAGATGCGCGCGGGCAACGCCGACAAGGCCACGAGCTTCAACACCGCGGCCGAGTCGTTCGCCAACAAGATCATCAACCTCGAAGCCGAGATCGAGACGTTGAAGAAGGGTCTCCTCGATGCCACGCAGGCGTCGGAGAAGGCCAAGCAGATGGTCACGCAGAACTCGTCGGTGCTCCAGAAGAAGCTCAACGAGCGCGAGAAGCTCCTCAGCCAGCTCGATCAGGCGAAGATGCAGGAGCAGATGAACAAGGCCATGGCCACGCTCAACGAGCAGGTCGGCGAAGACGTCCCCACGTTCGAGCAGGTCCGCGACAAGATCGAGAAGCGGCTCTCCAAGGCGCAGGCCACGTCAGATCTCACCGGCGCGTCGGTCGACACGAAGATGCTCGAGGTCGAGCAGGCGCAGATGAGCGCCGAGGCCGGTGCACGGCTCAGCGAGCTGCGTTCAGAGCTCGGGCTCGAGAAGCCAGCTGCCAAGGCCGCCGAGGCAAAGCCCGCCGAAGCCGCCGGCGAGACCAAAGAAGCCAAGGGCTAGTCGGAAGTGATGTGCCGGCGCGCTCGAGGCGGGCCGCCGGCGGGCCGATACTGAGTGTATGGATCTACGACGGACGCTGAGTCGGCTCGCTCTCGCGGCCGTCGCATTCGGCTCGGTGGCGTGTGTGCCGGTGACACGACCTGTCGCCACGCCTGCAACGACCACCTCGACGACGACCACCTCGACGACGACCGTCGTGCCAGCGCTACCCGCACCGGTCGCAAGTGCCGGTGCCGGATTCGTGGCGTTCGGCGACGCCGGAATGGCCGATGCGACGCAACACCAGGTGGCGGACCAGATGGAGCGTTGGGTGGCCACCTCTCATCGCGTTGACGCGCTCGTCGAGGCCGGCGACGACGTCTACCCGACCGGTGACCCGCTGCAATTCGCTGCCGCGCTCGACACGCCATACGCGGACCTGCGCGTGGGTCGGCCCCTGTGGGTTGCGCTCGGGAACCACGACGTGCAGGGCGGGCATGGCGCTGAGCAGCTCGCGTACCTAGGTCTCCCCGACATGCCCTACGTCAAGACGTTGTCTGGCGTACAGCTGCTCTTCCTCGATGCCAACCACCCCGACGAGGCTCAGGCCCAGTGGCTCGACGCTCGGCTGTCGGAGCCAGGTCCCGCCCTGAGGGTCGTCGTGTTCCACCAGCCTGCGTACTCGTGCGCGACGCATGGCAGCACCGCGGCCGTCATCCAATGGTGGGTGCCGATACTCGAAGAGCACCGTGTGGCGCTCGTACTCAGTGGTCACGATCACTACTACGAACGCTTCGTCTCCGCGAGTGACGTGACCTACGTCGTGACGGGCGGCGGAGGCGCCGCAACCTACGCGCGCCGAGCCACGTGTACCGGAGTCCCGTCCTCTCAGGCAAGCGCCCAGCGCCACCACTTCGTCGGCGTCGAGATCGCCGACGGTGTGCTCACCCTCACTGCGGTCGCGCGCACCGGTGAAGTGCTCGACCGCGCCACCATCACTCGCTGATCGAGGCCGCTGACCGAGCTAGCTGAGAAGTTCCTTCACTTCTTCGCGTTCGCCGACGAGTTCTTCGGTGGTCACGGCAATCTTCGCCTTCGCGAAGTCATCGTGCTCGAGGCCTTCGACGATCTCGTAGTTCGTGCCGTCGCTCCGCACGGGGAAGCCGAACTGCAGGCCCTCGGGCGTGCCGTATTCGCCGTGACTCGTGACCGCGAGCGAATGCCAGTCGCCCTTCGCGGTCTTCTGCCAGATGCTCTGCACCGACTCGATCGCAGCGTGGGCCGCAGACGCGGCTGACGACGCGCCGCGCGCTTCGATGACGGCGGCGCCACGCTTTTGGATTGTGTCGATGAAGTCGGTCTTGAGCCAGGTCTGGTCGGTGACCACCTCGCCAGCAGGCTTGCCGCCGATCTTGGCGTTCTCAAAGTCGGGGAACTGCGTGTTCGAGTGGTTCCCCCAGATGGCGAGGTTCGACACTTCGCGCACCGGTACGCCGGCCTTCTTGGCCAGCTGTGTCTTGGCCCGGTTCTCGTCGAGGCGGGTCATCGCGAACCAGCGGTCGTCGGGCACGTCGGGCGCGTTCGAACGCGCGATCAGGCAGTTCGTGTTGCACGGGTTGCCGACCACGAGCACGCGCACGTCGCTCGCCGCGTGCGCGTTGATGGCCTCGCCCTGCGGCTTGAAGATGCTGCCGTTGATGGAGAGCAGGTCACGCCGCTCCATGCCCGCCTTGCGTGGGATCGACCCCACGAGCATGCACCACGACGCGCCGTCGAACGCCTCGCTGAGACTGGAGGTGGCGACCACACCCTCGAGCATTGGATGCGCGCCGTCCTCGAGCTCCATCACCACGCCCTCAAGCGCCTTCATCACCGCTTCGATCTCGAGCAGGCGCAGGACGACGGGCTGATCGGGGCCGAGCAGCGTGCCGTTGGCGATCTGGTGGACGAGCGCGTACCCGATCTGGCCAGCCGCGCCCGTGACGGTGACATGAACTGGTTGCTTGGACATGCAGTGGAACCTATCCGCGGCTTGCCGCCACGGGCCGCTCGTGGTCGAGGAGCATGGCGCGCGCCTCGGCGAGCTCAGCGAGCCGCTCGGCGGCGCCATCTGGGGAGCCACCGTGGTCGGGGTGGGCCAGGCGCGCCAGCCGCCGGAAGCGGGCCTGCACGTCGTGGAGCTCCACGCCCATACCCGCCCGGAGCCCAAGCACCTCCATGGCCCAGCGGCGCTCGGAGGGCACACCACCCCAGAGATCGTCGCCGTTCACCGTCACGATGGGCCGTGCACCTGGCGCGAAGGGAGCGAGCCCGGGCACACCCTCGGAGAGGCGTCGGATCACCACGCCCTCGGGAAGCACACCAGAGCGCAATGCCGCATCGATGGAGCGCAACGCGATAGGCCGTGACGAATCCGGAAGCGCGGCGGCCGCCATCACCGCGCCGATGACCTGCGGTGCGGCGCGTCCGTGGCAATCGAGCTCGAGGACGACCTGGCGACCCGAGCCCCCACCACTGAGGTACGTGTTGTCCTCGCCAAGGATCCGATGTCGCGAGCGGTCGAGCCCGTGCGTGTCGGTCTGGAGTCGATACCGCAGCGCGATGCGCGGCACGTGGAGCCCCGTACGAGCGTCGTGCAAGAGACGCGGAAGCAGCTCGATCTGGTCATCGTCGAGCGCACCGAGGTTCTCGACGACGACCGCGCCAAGCAGCACGCAGCCGTACGCGGGACCGCTGGTGGGCACGTACGACCCGTCGAGCGCAACCCGTCGGGTCGGCATGTGCCGCCGGGTGTGCCGAACATTCAGCTCAGCGAGCAGCACGTGTCCAACCCTCCTCTTGATCAATACGCCACGCGGCAGGTGGCTGGATGATCAAAATGCAGGTGTTACAGCCGTTCGACGATGGCCGCGGCGAACTCGCTCGTCTTGACCTCTTTCGCGCCGTCCATGAGACGGGCGAAGTCGTAGGTAACGATCTTGTCGGCAATCGTGGCTTCGAGCGCGCGCACGATGTCGTCGGCTTCCTCTTGCCAGCCGAGGTGCTCGAACATCATCACGCCCGAGAGGATCACTGAGCCGGGGTTCACCTTGTCCTGGCCGGCGTACTTCGGCGCCGTGCCGTGCGTGGCCTCGAACACACCGTGACCGGTCACGTAGTTGATGTTGCCGCCCGGCGCGATGCCGATGCCGCCGACCTGCGCGGCGAGCGCATCCGACAAGTAGTCGCCATTGAGGTTGAGCGTGGCAATCACGTCGAACTCGTCGGGACGCGTCAGCACCTGCTGGAGCGTGATGTCGGCGATGGAGTCCTTGACGAGGATCTTGTCGCCGGGGTCGCCACCGCAATCGTCCCAACCGACGGCCACATCGGAGAACTCGTCGCGCGTGAGCTCGTAGCCCCACTCGCGGAACGCGCCCTCAGTGAACTTCATGATGTTGCCCTTGTGCACGAGGTTGACGCTCTTGCGGTTGCGCTTCACCGCGTATTCGATCGCCGCACGAATCAGCCGCTTCGAGCCGCTCTCCGACACCGGCTTGATGCCAACGCCCGAGTCGGGCTTGATCTCCCACCCGAACGCGTCCTTGAGCATCCCGATCAGCTTCTTGGCCTCGGGCGTGCCTTCCTCAACTTCGAGACCGGCGTAGATGTCTTCGGTGTTCTCCCGGAAGATCACCATGTCGACCTTCTCGGGGTGCTTCACCGGCGACGGCACACCAGTGAACCAGCGCACCGGGCGCAAGCACACGTAGAGGTCCATGATCTGGCGCAGCGCAACGTTGAGGCTGCGGATGCCACCGCCGATGGGCGTTGTCAGCGGACCCTTGATGCCGATGAGGTGATCGCGGAACGCCTGGACCGTCTCCTCAGGGAGCCAGTCGCCGGTGGCGTCGAACGCCTTCTGACCGGCGAGCACCTCTTTCCACTCGATCGTCTTGCCGTGCTTCTTCCCGGCGGCGTCGAGCACGAGCTTGGCGGCGGGCCAGATGTCGACGCCGGTGCCGTCGCCCTCGATGAAGGGGATGATCGGGTCGTTCGGCACGTTCAGCACCCCGTCGGTCAGGGTGATCTTCTGAGACATAGGTGCGGTCCTTCAGAGAATGGGGCCTTTAGCGGGTCATCGCGACGATCGCGAGGGTAATGAGGTAGACGGCCAGAAAGCCGATCGCAGTCCACCAGAACACTGGCTGGGTGAAGCTCGGTCGTCCGCCGACGCCAGCGAGATCGAACCCGCACGCCGGGCACTGGACCACGTCGCCGCCCACAGCCGATTCGCAGAGCGGGCACGCAGCGGGCGCGGGCACAACAGCTTCAGCGCTCACGAAGCCCGCTTCTCCGACTCCATGGTCGCGCTCGCTGTGCAACTCTGAGCCTTGACCCTCACGAGGTGATCCCCGCTCGCCGCTCGGCCTTCATGGTCGCGCTCGCTGTGCTGCTGTGAGCCTTCACCGTTCCGAGTCCAGTCCCGCTCGCCGCTCGGCCGCATCGACGGTGTTCGAGAGGAGCATGGCGCGGGTGGTCGGACCGACCCCACCGAGACGTGGGGTGATCCATCCGGCGACCTCGGCCACCGATTCGTCGACGTCGGGGACCACCTTGCGGCCGTCCATCGTGATCCCGGCGCTCACGACCGCGGCGCCGGGCTTCACCATGTCGGGTGTGACAATCGACGCTCGGCCCGCAGCGGCGATGAGGATGTCGGCCCGCCGCGTGTACGACGCGAGGTCGTCGACACCGGTGTGTACGACCGTCACTGCCGCGTTGGCGTTCGGCTCCTTGAGCGCGAGCAGCAGCGCGAGCGGTCGACCGATCGTGAGCCCGCGCCCGATGATCACCACGTGCTTGCCGGCGATCTCCACCCCGTGCTCGGCCAGCAGACCCTGGATGCCGAGCGGTGTGCACGGCCTCGGTCCCTTCACGCCCATGACCAGCCGCCCGAGGTTCACGGGGTGGAGCCCGTCGGCGTCCTTCTCGGGGTCGATGGCCAACAACGCGGCTGCCTCGTCGATGCCGTCGGGGAGCGGGAGCTGCACGATGAACGCGTCGACGGCGGGATCGTGGTTGAACGCGTTGATCTCGGCGTGAAGATGCGTCCACGAAACGTCGGCTGGCAGCTCACGGTGGTGCGAGCCGATTCCAATCTCGGCACCGTCGTCACGCTTCGAGCGCACATACGCCGACGAGTTGGGATCGTCACCCACGAGAATCGTGCCGAGCCCAGGCGTGATCCCGCGGTCGATGAGCGCGTCGACACGGCCGCGCAGACGCTCCTTCGTACGTTCCAAGAACGCGTTGCCGTCGAGCAGTTCTGCGCTCAATGGAGGAAGTGCCGTTCGCCGGTGAAGACCATCGCGACGCCGAGCTCGTCGGCGCGCTTGATGGTCTCCTCGTCGCGCATCGCGCCACCGGGTTGGATGATCACCGCAACGCCGGCCGCGGCCGCGGCCTCGATGCCGTCGGGGAACGGGTAGAAGGCGTCGCTCGCGCACGCGCCACCTGCGGCGCGCCCATCGGCCTTCTTCGCGGCGATCTCGCCGGCCTCGACCCGGTTCTGCTGACCGGCGCCGATGCCGACCGCTTGGCCGTCCTTCACGAGCACGATCGCATTCGACTTCACATGGCCGGTGATGCGCCAAGCCAGCTCCACGTCGCGCCATTGCGCGTCGGTCGGCGCCACCTTCGTGACCACCTGCCAGTCGTTGCGTCCGGCTACGAACGAGTGCGGCTCCTGCACGAGGAATCCACCAGAGATCTGGCGCACGTCGAGCGTGAGCGGCGCGGGCGCCGGTGCTTCGAGGATGCGCGTGTTCTTACGCTTGGCGATCAAGGCGTCGATGGTGCCGTCTTCGTAGCTGGGGAAGATGACCACGTCGGCTTGCGGCCCAGCCACCATCAGCTCGACAGTTGCTGCATCGAGCGGTCGGTTGCACGCCACGATCCCACCGAACGCGGACCGCTCGTCACACTCGAGCGCACGTTGGTAGGCAGTGGCGAGATCGCCGGCCACCGCAACCCCACACGGGTTCGCGTGCTTGATGATGGCGCAGGCCGGCTGATCTCCCGGCAGATCGTGAACCACACGCCACGCGGCGTCGGTGTCGTAGAAGTTGAGGTACGAGAGTGCGAGCCCGGCGTGCTGGTGCACGTCGTCCCACCAGCTCTCCGTGCCAGCCATGCGATAGCGCGCGGCTTGCTGGTGTGGGTTCTCGCCGTAGCGCAACACGTCGTCGGTGCGCTCGAGCGTGAACACGAGATGACCGGGCAGCAAGTCGTCGGGCATCTGATCAGTGCCCTCCAGCCAACGGACGATCGCCGCGTCGAACTTGGCGGTGCAGGCGAACGCTTCGAGGGCGAGGGCCCGACGCGTCTCTTCCGAGAGCTCGCCGTCGCCGGTCCGGAGCTCTTCGAGGATGCCGTCGTACTGCTCGGGGCTGGTGACCACGCCCACCCACGCGTGGTTCTTGGCCGCGGCCCGCACCATGGCCGGGCCACCGATGTCGATGGTCTCGATGTCGGGGCGCTCGTGGAAGGGATAGAGGTTCACCACGACGAGGTCGAAGGGCTGGATGCCGTACGTCTGGAGGTCGGTGCGATGCGAGTCCTTGCCGAGATCGGCGAGGATGCCGCCGTGGATCTTCGGGTGCAGGGTGACCACCCGGTGGTCGAGCATCTCGGGTGATCCCGTCACGTCGGCCACGGACGTGACCGGTACGCCGCCTTCAGCGATCACCGTTGCGGTGCCACCCGACGACACCAGCTCGAACCCGAGCTCGTACAGCCCCTTGGCGAAGTCGACAAGGCCGGTCTTGTCGAACACCGAGAGCAGCGCCCGCCGCGTCACGACGCACCATCCGATGTTCTCGGCACGTTGAGCACGTCCATAGGTTGTTCAGCGTGCCGAGAATCCGTCTCTTGCTCCAGTTGCTCACGAATCACCTTGGGATACAGCCGTCGCTCGACTTCCTTGATGCGCTCATGCAGGGATTCCTCAGTGTCGTCGGCGAGCACGGCCACCTCTTCCTGCGCAAGGATCGGGCCCTCGTCGACTTCGAGCGTGGCGAGGTGCACGGTGCATCCGGTCACGTCGGCGCCGGCGGCGAGCGCGTCGCGCACCGCGTACCACCCCTTGAACGCGGGCAGCAGCGCGGGGTGCGTGTTCAAGATCCGCGCGGGATACGCGTCGTGGATCTCCTGCGACAGGATCGTGCCAAAGCCCGCCATCGCCACGAGATCCACCTCGTGGCGCTTGAGTGCGTCGACGACGCGATGCGTGTAGCCGTCGCGGTCGAAGTCGTCGCCAAACGACTCCCGCTCGACGAGCTCGACCGGGGCACCGGCCGCCTCGGCCCGCCCGATCGCGGCGCACTCACGGTCGACCACCACGAGGGCGACGGGCAGCTCGGCATCCAGGATCGCCTGGAGGATCGTCCCGCTCCCCGATGCGAGCACTCCGAGCCGACCCATGTTGCGGACAGTATCCGACGGGCTCGGTGGACCCCCCGCCGCCGCTGAGTCTCCCGCGACCCGCCCGAGGGTCCTTGCATCACCCTCAGATCCGTGATGGGCTGCCTCTGGGCGCCCGAACGGCGGTAGCGCCCCTCACTCATTGTCGTTCGGAGGCAACCGGAATGGCCGTAGACATCAACAAGCTCTCCCGAGGCGAGCAGATCATCGGCGTCAGCGGGATCGTTCTCTTCATCTTCTCGTTCTTCAAGTGGTACGGCGTCGACATCGGCGGCGGCAAGGTCGGCGGTGTCGACATCCCCGGTTTTTCGGCAAGTGCGAACGGCTGGGATACAACGCTCGGTCTCTTCGCAGCGATCATCGCCCTCATCATGGTGGCGCAGATCGCCGCGACGAAGTTCGGTGGCGTGAAGATGCCCGACCTGGGCAGCATCACCTGGGGCCAGGTGCACCTGGGCCTGGGTGGACTCGCCCTCCTCTGCATGGTCATCCGGCTCATCGACGCCGGTGACGGTGTGGGCCGCAAGTTCGGCCTGTTCGTCAGCTTCGTAGCGGCGATCGGCCTTGCTGCCGGTGGCTACCTGAAGTTCCAGGAAGAGAAGTCAGGCGGAAGCGCACCCACGCCTCCGGCTGCCTGATCGCTCCACACGAAGTCGAGACGGCCCCCGCTTCGGCGGGGGCCGCTTCGCGTCACCATCGGTTGACGGCCGCGTCTCTGGCGCGTCAGGCTGCCGCTCTTCTCACAACTGGGGGAACCACATGACTGCACCTTCCACCGACGCGACATCAGAGAGCCTCTTGGATCGGCTCGGGTGGCGCGCCGAGCGCCGGCCCGAGCCCGGCTTCGCGCACACACTCGGAGCTGCTGCCGCGGCCTTCCTTGTGTTCGCAACGTTCTTCCTCATCATCGAGATCACCGGGAGCGACGACCCGACACTCGTGGGCGTCGCGCTCAACGCCATCCTCTTCGTCGGCGCATTCGTGCTCGGCTCGCAGCAGTCCGGCCCGGTTCGCTCAGCCGCTGTCACCGTCATGGTCCTCACGGTGCCGATCATCTGGTTCTTCCTGTTCCTCGGGAACGGCGGTAGCGGGGACGGGGACCTGCGCGGCATCTACCTGCTCGCGCTCGCCACCTACGCCGTGCTCTACCTGCTGGTGTGGACGAAGGGCCGGGCCATCTTCTTGGGGCTCGCGCTGCTCATCCTCTTCTCGTGGGTCGTGTGGGAGATCGACAGCGGCCAGAACCAACTGCCGTTCCAAGATCAGATCTCTTCGCAGACGGGCGGCACGCCGTTCGACTCGGGCGACTCATTCGGCTCGGGTGACAACACCGACGCAACGTCCACTGCGGCGCTGGTGATCGGTTTGATCTACCTCGCAGCCGCAGCCGCGCTCGACCGCAAGAAGCTCGCCGGTGCCGCTACACCCTTCATCGCAGTCGGAGGCATCGCGACCGTCGCAGGAGCTGTGGCGCTCGTCGGCGACTCGAGCGCGATTGCCGGTGGGCTCACGTTGGCCGTGTCGGGAGCAGTGGTCGGCCTCGTGGGAGGACTCGGCACGGACCGACGGTTCTCGACCTGGTTCGGCGTCTTGATGGTCTTTCTCGGTCTGACCATCGTGGTCGCCGATACCGCCGACTCCAACCTCGGCTTCGCGGGCTTCTTCGCGGTGCTCGCAATCGTGATCGCAGCTGCGGCGAACTTCGTCGCGCCGAAGCTCGACGAGCACGTGGACGGCGACATCAATGCGGGGAAGACCAGCGATTCCGCTTGAGACGTTGAAGACCTAATCCTCTGAAGATTGGACGGCCGAGGGTCGTCGTCAGGCTCACCTCAGAGTTTGGCGACGACCCCGACCATCTTCTCCCCGGCTTCTGTCGGGTTCTGTGCCACCAGCACCCCCGCGTCGGCGAGCGCTTCCATCTTTGCGGCCGCCGTTCCCTTGCCGCCGGAGACGATCGCCCCGGCGTGGCCCATCTTCTTGCCCGGGGGCGCCGTCACACCGGCCACGTATGACACGACTGGCTTGCTCATCTCGGCCTTGATGAACGCGGCGGC
>CAMDCC010000016.1 GCA_945889545.1 Bifidobacterium breve
CCCGGGGATGAGCTCTCGGGTCACGACTTCGCGCACCGCTCCGACGCCGGACGCCAGGGGTCGGACGGCGGACTCAAACACGCACGCCAGCCAGCCGCTTCGACGCGCCTGTTGTCGAACGACGAACGTCGTTGAACGACGAACGCCCGCAAGGGCTGCTCGCACGAATGCGAACGGCCCCCGCGGGCGAACGTTTCGGATTCTTGGCACGTTGAAGGGCGCTATGCGCCCTTCAACGTGCCGAAAAACCCTGGGTGTCTACGTTCAGACGGGACGGACGTTGCGGGCTTCTTCGCCCTTTTTGCCCGGGCCGACATCGAACTCGACCTGCTGGCCTTCATCGAGTGACTTGTAGCCATCACCCTGAATCGACGAGAAGTGTACGAACACGTCGTCGCCGCCTTCGCGGGAGATGAAGCCGAAGCCCTTCTCACTGTTGAACCATTTAACGGTGCCTGTCGGCATGGTGCTCCTTGTTGTTTGTGTATGCCCGTTGGAGCGCTGAGGCTTCGACGGGCTTCTTGCATCCTCGACACCATTGCCGTTGGCAAGTGCGTCGCGGTCGGGTCTCGTGAGAAGCGGCGCGAGGCCGAGGATCTTTTGGATCCGGGCGACATCGCGCTTCTGGTCGGACGAGACAAGAGAGATCACAGTACCGGTTGCGCCGGCGCGTGCCGTGCGCCCGGAACGGTGCGTGTAGTCGGTGAAGTCGGGCGGTGGGTCGTAGTGCACGACGCAGGCTACGTCGTCGACGTGGATGCCTCGGGCGGCGACGTCGGTGGCGACGAGCGCATCGACCTGGCCGTCGGAGAACGAACGCAGTGCACGATCGCGTTGACCCTGGGAACGGTTGCCGTGGATCGCAACGGCACGAACGCCGATGCTCTCGAGCTTCTTGGCTACCTGGTCGGTGCCCCGCTTGGTGCGGCAGAACACGATCGTCGGACCGGCAACCGCAACGACGTCGGCGCAGATGCGCACTCGATCGCCGCGCTCGGCGGACCAGAACAGGTGGGTCGTGAGGTCGGCCTGCCCTTCTGGGCGTTCGACCTCGTGGCGGACCGGGTCGCGCTGGTAGCGCTTCAAGAGGGTGGCCACGTCGCCGTCGAGCGTGGCCGAGAACAGCAACGTCTGGCGGGACTTCGGCGTCTTGTCGAGCAAGGTACGTACGACGGGCAGGAAGCCCATGTCGGTCATACGGTCGGCCTCGTCGATCACAACGACTTCGACCTCGCTGAGGTCGACGTCGCGACGGTCGAGCAGGTCCTTGAGGCGGCCGGGGCAGGCGACGAGCACGTCGACGCCGCGACGCAGCAGCTTCTGCTGGCCGCCGATGCCCACGCCGCCGTAGACCGAAGCGACGCGCAGCTTGCGGCCCTTGCCCAGCCACTCGAGCTCTTCGCGCACCTGCGCCGCGAGCTCGCGGGTGGGCACGAGCACGAGGCCACGTGGGCGCTTCGCGTTCGCGCGCCCCACTCGGGCGACGAGGGGGACTCCGAACGCGATTGTCTTGCCGGACCCCGTTGGGGCCCGGGCCGACACGTCGCGGCCGGCAATGCCGTCGGCGATGGTCAGCGATTGAACAGGAAATGGTTCCTGGATCCCGTGGGCGGACAGGGCCGCGACGAGATCAGATGGGGTGCCGAGATCGGCAAAGGTTGATGGCACGGTTGTGGTGACTCCGAATTCGATGGCGCCGCTCATGGCGGCGGGGACAGGTCTCACAGGGGCGAAGTAACGATCCCCGAGACGCTGACCCTTGTTCAATGATGAACCGGAGTCGTGCAAGAGAAGCGGCACAGCCCGTTGCGGATATCGCGGATCAATTGCGATGACCAACGAGTACAGCAAGAAGCGTAGCAGGTGGATCACGTCATTGCGTCCTTCACAACACGCAACGGCGCTCCGAGGAACGAGACGTCACGGTGATGGCGTACAATAGAAGGGATGTCGGAACCTGTGATTGTTCAGTTCGCGCTCGATACCGTCCCCGGGATGAACCGCCACCGCGTGAGCGTGTGGAACGAGAACGGCACGTTGTTGTGCGAACCATCTGCTGAGTGCCCGGCCGATCTCTCCGTCCCCGCCGGCGAGACGATCTTTGTCGAGGCGTCGGTTCCGGCGGCACCGAAGCGCAACCGACCACCTGCTCGCGACGAGGGGCGATGGGAGCTGCGGGCGAGCGCCGACGCGCAGGCCATCCTCAACCTGGGGCGCAAGAGCACCAACGGGTCGGGTACCGCCATCGAGATCCGAGTGAACGGCGCCGAGCAGCAGCGCTCCCCCAAGAAGAGCAGCTGACGCAACCCCCTCCTCCCCTGAGCCGCCCCCGAGTCCGACCCCGAGAAAACTGCCGAAAAACCGCCCTTTTCCAGGGTTTCGGCCCGACATGAGTAAGGTCGACCCCATGGCCCGCATGTGCGATATCGAGCGTTGCTACAACAAGGGTTCCTACGACCTTGAGTCGACGCTCGACTACAAGCTCTGCACGAAGCACGCCGAGCAGTGGAAGTCGACGGGGATGCGCCTGCGCACCAACCCGAAGAAGCACACGCTCCGGCTCGTCGAGGTCAGCATCGCCGACGGGTACTAGCCGTCGGTGCTCCGACAGAGCGCTTGACCCGTTCGTTCCACTCGGGTCTCTTCGAGAGCTGGATCAAGCTCCTCATCGTCACCTGTGTTCTGCCCCCTGACGATCTTCGCCGCGTCGCCGTGGACTCTTGGGAGCAGCTCGCGGAGTAGAACAAGAGGATGACGGGGAGACGATGGCCGGCGTCCTGAAGCGGTTCTTCGTGGGTCGGCCGTTGGCCAGCACCCAGATGGAAGAGCAGCGGCTCTCGAAGAAGATCGCGCTCGCAATCTTCTCGAGCGACGCCCTCTCGTCGACGGCGTACGCCACCGAAGAGATCCTGTTTGTCACCGCGCTCGGGGCATCAAGTCTCGCGCTCGGGTTGAGCACGTTGGTGCCCATCGCGATCGTGGTGTCGGTCCTGCTCGCCATCGTGATCTCGTCCTACCGCCAGGTGATCTTCGCCTACCCGAGTGGTGGCGGGGCGTACGTGGTGAGCCGGGAGAACCTGGGCGAGAACTCGTCGCTCGTTGCCGGGGCATCCCTCATGGTCGACTACGTGCTCACCGTTGCCGTCTCGATCTCAGCTGGTGTGGCGGCCATCGTCTCGATCCCGGCATTTCGCGACCTGGCCGAGCACCGTGTGCCGCTCGGCGTCGCGCTCATCGTGGGCATCACGCTCATGAACATGCGGGGGGTCAAGGAATCGGGGAGCGTCTTCGCGATCCCTACGTATATCTACCTGTTGGTCCTCGCCGCTCTCATCCTCTATGGGCTCGCTCGCACGTTCTTCGGCGACATCGACCGAGTGCCGTTCAATGCCGAGTTCTTCGACGGCAAGCTGGAGGAGGGTGGCTCACTCGGGATCTTCCTCCTCCTCAAGGGGTTCTCGTCGGGCGCGGTCGCGCTCACGGGAGTGGAGGCGATCTCCAACGGCGTGCCCGCGTTCCGGCGTCCCGAGTCGAAGAACGCGGCCATCACGCTCGTCTGGATGGGCGCGCTCCTCGGCGGGCTGTTCTTCGGAGTCTCGTTGCTCGCGCAGGAGCTCCATCCGTACCCCAGTGAGCACCGCACGGTCATGGCGCAGATGGGCCTCCAAGTGTTCGGGAACGGCCCGGCCTTTGTGATCCTGCAGGTCGCCACCGCGGCGATCCTCACCTTGGCGGCCAACACTGCCTACAACGGCTTCCCCGGCGTGGTCTCGATCATCGCCAAGGACGGGTACCTCCCGCGCCAGCTCGCACACCGCGGAGATCGTCTTGTGTTCTCCAACGCGATCGTCGTACTTGCCGGCATGGCGGTCGCACTACTCGTGGCGTTCCGCGGTGTCACGAATGCCCTGATCCCGCTGTACGCGGTCGGCGTGTTCTTGTCGTTCACGCTCTCCCAGACCGGGATGGTGTTGCACCACCGGCGGCATCGCGAACCCAAGTGGAGGCGCAACATCGCCCTCAACGGTGTCGGCGCGCTTGCCACCTTCGTCGTGCTGCTTATCGTGTCCATCACGAAGTTTGCGAGCGGAGCATGGGTTCCGCTCGTTGTCATCCCGCTGATCGTTCTGTTGTTCAAGGGGATCAAGAAGCACTACCGGCGCATCGCCGACAGCTTGCGTGTGCCGCCGGGCTGGCGCCCACCCGCACTCCGGCACGGCGTGGTGATTCTGGCCCAACGAGTCGACGCCGGTGTGATGGACGCCGTGGGGTACGCCCGCTCGACGTCGCCCGATCACATCGTGGCCCTTACCGTCGTAGCCGACGGGATCGAGGCTGAGCAGATCGAGAAGCAGTGGTCACAGAACAACATGCCGGTGCCCCTCGAAGTGGTGTTCGCACCATCCGGCGACTTCACCGACGTTGTCATGCGGTTCGTCGATGAGCTCCACCAGCGTTGGGGTACCAACACGACGATGACGGTGGTGATCCCAGAGCTCGCAACCGAGCACCTCTGGCAACAGGTGCTGCACAATCAGAGCGTGCTCGTGTTGAAGGGTCGCCTGTTGTTCCGGGCTCAGACCGTGGTGACGTCGATCCCGTACGTCGCTCCGGAGACGTCGATCGTCGCAGCGGACGAGACGCCCGAGCTGTAGCGCGGCCGCCTAGCGAAGGTCGAGCACTACCACCGGGATCTTGCGATCGGTCTTTGACTGGTAGTTCTCATATCCGCCGTGGTTGACCTTGTCGGCCAACGCCCAGAGCGTCGAGCGTTCGTCACCTTCGGACACCCGCGCTCGCACCGGGATCCGCTTGCGACCCACCTGCACTTCGACGTTGGGTTGCGCGATGAGGTTGTGGTACCAGCCGGGGTGCTTGGGATCGCCGCCCTTCGACGCGATCACCGTGTATGCCTCGGCGTGCGGCACGTAGAGCAACGCCGATGTGCGTGCCTTGCCCGTCTTCGCCCCGACCGTGCGCAACAGCAGCATCGGGCGCTTGCCGATGCTGGCGCCGATGCGACCGTCGGTCTTCTCGTAGAGGAACTGGTGGATGCCGAGCAGCTTGCTGCCCACGAACTCAACAGCTGGATGCATGACGGCACCCTAGATCCTGATCGGGGATCCTGATCGGGGATCCTGAGCGTGAGCTAGAAGCGAGCCAGCGCTTCGAGGAATCCTGGGTTGGGGCGGGCGCGGGGGTGCGCATCGACGACTCGCTCGAGGGCCGCGAGGCCGCTGATCTCAAGATGCCGAGCGAGATACGCCGCCGCGAACGCGGTGGTGCGGCTCACGCCGGCCGCACAATGCACGAACACTGTGCGCCCCTCGGCTCGCCAGCGCATGATCGATTCCGCACCGTCGCGCAGCATGAAGTCGAGGTTGGGGTTGTGCTCGTGACGCGGCGAGTCCACGATCATCAGCTCGTGAACCTCGCCGGCCATCGGCGAAGTGTCCGTGCCCATGCGACACAGGCTCAGCACCACGTCGGCTTCGGCGGTGGGCGCCGAGATCGAGTTCCCGAGCAGCACGCCGGGATCGTCGGGCAGTGGGATGGCGAACGGCTGGATGTCCCAATTTGCGAGGTAGCGGTCGGTCACGTCGGGAGCCCTCGGCCACCCGAGCTCGTCGACGGTCCCGCGCCGCGCCGCGAGCACGGCGAGGCGAATCAAGTCGGCGGTTCGATACCCCGGCCACCCGTGGAGCAGCGCGCGCCAGCGGATCGGTACCGCAGTGGAACCCCAGCGCGCGCCCAGCAGCGAACCGGCGATCGCTGCAACCGTGTCGGTGTCGTTCCCCACGCGCACCGCGGCGTGCAGCGAGTGCTGGAAGTGCAGACAGGGCGGGCTCGACGCCGCCGCGGTGTGTCGGATCGCCGACCACGCGGCTTGGAGCGCGGTGACCACGTAGCCGTTCGGATTGAACGTGGCCGGCGGCTTCGCCTCGGCCTCGTGGAGCCAGTCGGCCCAGCGCTGCTGCGACGCATCGGGGAGCAGATCGACGCCGTCCCACACGCCGTCGATGCGCGCCTCACGCACCGCCCGGTCGATGGCGATGCACCAGAGCGCACATGCCTCGCCCGCGATCGGGTCGGTGTGAGTGAGCGCAGAGATCTCCTGGGCTGCGCTGATGATGGCGTTGTCGTCGCCGAGATGGGCGAGCGCGACGGGCGCGGTGCGCATGAGGCTCCCATTGCCGGCGCACGCGTTGGGTAGTCGCTCGAAGCGCGCCGCCGCCTGCTTCGCGACGTCGCTCGCAGTGCGCGCGTTCCCGAGAACGTCGCGAGTTTGGATCCCCACGTCGGCCGGATCGGTTGCGTACCAAGCGAGGAAGCGCTCGGCGGCGGCGGTGGCGTCGAGCGTGCCGGTTGCGGCTTCCTCGGCGATGCAGATCGCCATCTGCGTGTCGTCGGTCCACTCACCGGGGGCCCAGCCACCGAGTCCGCCACCAATGAAGTCGGCGTCGCCGGTGGGTGGTGTGGAGAACTCGTACCCAGCGCCAAGCGCGTCACCCGCCGCGAGCCCCAGCAGCGCGCCTGCAGCCCGATCGAGCATCGGCGTCGGGAACTCGTCTGTGCCAGCCATCCCCTGGTTCTAGTCGGGCGATGCGACGCCAGCCGACGGCGTGACTCCCAGGCCGCTCAGTACCCTGGGGTCATGGATCACGGTGGGCACGCAGCGCCCCGACCGGTCGACCGCTTTCGCACGACCGCCGTGGGTTCCGTCGTGGCCGCGGGCCTGCTCGGACTGCGCGACGCGCTCGAAGGTCGACCCGAGCGTGAAGAGGTTGCGATCGTCAGCGAGGCACCAAACCGTCCGGTTGGCGACAACGGCATGTGGCTGGTCATCGACGAGGAGACCAAGACCGTAAAGGTCGTGCTCACGCGTCCGCCCGCGGATCCTGACGAGCTGGAGTGACCGAGGCGGCCGATCCGCGATACGGCGAGTTCCCGGCCGGGTTCTTCGCTCGCGACGACGAACGGGCCGACGAAGCGTTCTACGCACCGACGCGGCTCGTCGAGCACATCGACGACGGGGCGATCGCCGCGGTCGGGGAGGTGTACGAGGAGCTCGGCCTGACCGGTGACGTGCTCGATCTGTGCTCGTCGTGGATC
Organism: Bifidobacterium breve; assembly: GCA_945889545.1. Lineage (GTDB taxonomy): Bacteria > Actinomycetota > Acidimicrobiia > IMCC26256 > PALSA-555 > SHVJ01. The sequence continues at coordinate 7,114 of CAMDCC010000016.1, forward strand.
TCACACTTCCGAGCTGCGCCCGCCCGGCTCGTCGCGCTCGGCATGAACGCGGTCGAGCTCGCCCGCAACCCGCAGGCCGCCGAGTGGGTCGTGCACGATCTCAATGTCGACCCGGTGTTGCCGTTCTCGGACGCGTCGTTCGACGGCGCCACGTGCTGCGTGTCGGTCGACTACCTCGTACGACCGCTCGAGGTCTTCGACGAAGTCGCTCGCGTGCTGCGCCCTGGCGGTCCGTTCGTGTGCACGTTCTCGAATCGGTGCTTCCCGACGAAAGCGATCCACGGCTGGCTCGCCGCGGGCGACGCCGCACACGTGCACATCGTCAGCGAGTACTTCCGCCTGTCCCGCGGTTGGGGCGAGGTCACCGCCGAGTGCCGCACCCCGTCCGACATCTACGGCGGCGACCCCCTCTACGCCGTCTGGTCCCGTCGCCAAGATCCGAGCAAGTGACGCTTTGCCGCGTATTTGGGGGCAAAGCGTCACTTGTTCCGTTCGGGGTGCCGTTCGGACGGAAAGGTGCGCGCCTAGCCGAGGTGTGGGAACTGGCCGTAGGTGTTGCAGAGGCCGTACGCGGTGATGGTGAGGAACGCGGCGATCACGAGCCACACCACGCGTCGGCGCCATCCGTGCAACAACGGTGCGCCGCCCATTGGCGTGGGCATGTACCACTCGGGCAACAAGCGCGGCGCCCCGGGTTCGAGCACCTCCGACAGGATCACTGCATCGGCGGGGAGCGGAGCATCGGGATCAGCCGCGAGGGCGAGCGCGCAGAGCTCGTCGTCGGTGAACGGTGGTGCGTCTGGGTCCACCTCGGTCTCCGGAGCCATGCCCGTCATCGGATCACATCGCCCTGACAGACAGGGGGATCACAGCGCCCGGATCACAGCGCCCGGATCACAGCGCGTACGTGCGCACGAGCTCGAGTACGGCATCGACGTCGGGGCCTTCGCCGTGGAGCCCGGTTGCGGTTGGGTCTGCTCGACGGCCGGCAACCATGCACAGCTCCACCCCGTCGCCCCGCACCACGGTCACTGGTTCGGCGTCGGGGATGAAGCTCCACTCGTCACCAGTCGGTCCCCGCAGCTCGAACGCCACCGGGCCATGCAGCTGGCGTCCGGAGCGCTCGAACGCGTAGGGAATCGTGCGCCAGGCCAGGCGCGCAACGTGTCGCAGCCGATCCGTTGGTTCGAGCTCGACGCCGAACGCCTCGGCCACGTCGCCGGTGTGAATCCATGTCTCGGCGAGGCGGGTCGTGGCGAGAGTCTGGAGCGAGAGCTGGCCGGCCACCCATTGCACTCGCTCGTGTGGATCACCCGCTGCGAGCACCGACTGCAATGTGTCGGCGCCCGACTGCCAGCGTTTGTGGAGCTCGGCGATGGGTGCATCACGTTGCTCGGAAACCATCAGTGCTGCGGTGTCGTCAACATTGCCGCTGCCGGGTCCGGCACCGAATTCCGTGGCGATCTCACCGAGGTACCCCTCGGCGCTGGCAATCGCGAGCTCGTTGGTCTGCGCGAGGTGCAGCACCACATCGGCGACCGTCCAGCCCTGGCATGGCGACAGGCGCCGCCAGTCAGCATCGGTTCGCCCGGCGAGCAGACCCGCCAGCTCAGCCTGCTGGGCCGCCAGCGCGCGCAGGATCTCGTCCATCTGACCTTTCGGCTCCTCTCCTCGGTCCTGCTCCTCAGGCGTCCGTGACTCCCTAGAGTGCCACCGTGCAAGCGGATGCGGGGCGGGGTCGCTCCACCGAAGGGTCTTCGGGGCTCGTCGCGATCCTCTTCACCGATCTGGTCGGTTCCACCGAGCTGGCTGAGCGCCATGGCGACACCGCCGCCGACGCGCTGCGCCGCGACCACTTCTCGCACCTCCGCGAGGCGCTCGCGACCGCGGGCGGCACCGAGATCAAGACGATCGGCGACTCACTGATGGCGTCGTTCGCAGGTGCCTCCGATGCGCTCGCGGGCGCGGTGGCGATGCAGCGGGCCGTTGAGCGCCACAACCGACGGCTCACCGACGGACGCCTTGAGATGCGCGTCGGCGTGAGTGTGGGCGACGCTGCGTACGAAGACGGCGACTGGTTTGGTGCGCCGGTGGTCGAGGCCTCGCGCCTGTGTTCGGTTGCGAACGGTGGCCAGATCCTCCTGAGTGAGCTGGTCCGCGCCCTTGCGGGCACGCGCCACGAGGTGGAGCTCGTGTCCCTCGGTGTGCGCGAGCTCAAGGGTCTTACCGAGCCAGTCGCGGTCTGCGAGGCGATCTGGGAGCGCAGTGCGAGCGAAGGTGCGGTGGCACTCCCCGCGTTCCTCGATGTCGCCGCGTCCTTCCCGTTCTCGGGCCGCCGCGCCGAGGTCGAGCGCATCACCACACTCTGGAAGGAGAGCGCTGAAGGATCGCGCCGAGTCGTGCTGGTCTCGGGCGAGCCGGGTATCGGCAAGACACGCCTCGTCACCGAGCTGTGCCGCACCGCGCACGACCGCGGCGCGACCGTGTTGTGGGGTCGTTGCGACGAGGAGCTCGGCATCCCGTACGAGCCGTTCGCCGAGGCGCTGCGCCAGTACATCGCATCGGTCGCGCCCGACCGCCTGCGCGCCGAAGTAGGTCCACTCGGTGGTGAGCTCACCCGCATCGTTCCCGACCTCGCAGCGCGCGTGCCCAACCTTGCCGAACCACTCCAGGGTAAACCAGAAGCGGAGCGTCATCGGCTGTTCGAGAGCGTGGTGGATCTGTTCGGGGAAATGTCGGTTGCCGCACCCATCGTGCTTGTCCTCGACGACGTGCACTGGGCCGACAAGCCGTCGCTGCTCCTGTTCCGCCACCTTCTGCGGGCCAACGCGCCGCTGCGGCTCCTCATTATCGCGACGTATCGCGACACCGATCTCGACCGTTCGCACCCGCTCAGCGACGTGCTGGCCGACCTGCGCCGCGAAGCTGGTGTCGAACGGCTCGACCTCCACGGCCTCGACGCCGACGATGTGAGCGCGCTCATGACCGCGACCGCCGGCCACGAGCTCGGCGACGATGCTCTCGCGCTCGCCCAAGCGCTCGTGATCGAGACCGAGGGCAATCCCTTCTTCGTCGGCGAGGTGCTGCTGCACCTCGCCGAGACCGGTGCGATCGTGCAACGCGACGGCCGCTGGACCACCGACAAGGCGCTCGGCGACATGAGCATTCCCGAGGGCATCCGCGAGGTGGTCGGTCGGAGGTTGTCGCGGCTCTCGGAGACGGCCAACCAAACGCTTGTACTTGGCGCGGTGATCGGTCCCGCGTTCGACGTGCCCACGATCCAGGGCGCCGGCGGCCCGACGGGCGAGGAGCTCTTCGACGCGCTCGACGAGGCCACGCGCGCCGCGATCATCCGGGAGGTCCCGGGTACGGTCGGGCAGTACTCGTTCTCCCATGCGCTCATGCGCGCGTCGCTCTACGAAGAGCTCACGACCACGCAGCAAGTGCGCATGCACTTGCGAGTGGGCCAGGCGATCGAGGCGCGCCACGCCACCGCCATCGACGACCACCTCGACGAGCTCGCCCATCACTGCGGCGAAGGGGCACTTGCGGGCGATGCCGCGAAGGCCGTCGACTTTGCCCGCAGAGCCGGCGAGCGAGCGATGACCGAGCTCGCGTTTGAAGCCGCAACCCGGCACTTCGAACGGGCCCTCGGCTCGACCGAATTGCTCGACGCCGCCGATCCGACCGCGCGCTGCGACTTGCTCATCGCATGGGCCCGTTCGCTGCAAGCGAGCGCCGACGATCGGAGGAGCAGCGTCCGCGACCAGGCCGCCGCAACCGCTCGGGATCTCAACGATCCGCAGCGATTTGCTACGGCCGTGATGTGCTTGACCGAGAAGTCGATGAACTCGTCGCGGATGGGATTCGCCGACGAACCGTTCGTCGCGCTCCTCGAGGAAGCGCTCGAGCGACTTCCTGTCACACCGTCGCCGCTTCGCGCGCAGATCCTCTCGACCCTCGCGATAAAGCTGCAATGGACGTCGCAATCCGATCGCCGTCGCGCGCTCGCGCGCGACGCCGTCAAGATGGCACGGGCGACGGAAGACCCCAACGCGTTGATCCTCGCGTTGGCGCGTGGCTGGACCCTGGTGGATGGCTCGCGTCCGTTCTGGGGCGAGCTCGAAGCGTTGCTCGACGAAGCCGAGACCATCGCAGAAGCCACCGACAATGCGTCGGCCGTCGTCTACGTGGGTCGGGTGAAGGCCGTCGCCGCAGCCGTCCGTGGCGACCGGGCGGAGATGGATCGCCGGCGCACCTTGTTCCGCCCGATCGCGGAACGGCTGCGAGAGCCGGCACAACGCGCGTTCTTGATCGGGGACGATACGAGCGCGGCCGGGTTCGCTGGAGAACTCGACCGCGCCGAAGCGCTTGCAGTCGAGTGCGCGGATGCGATGAAGGCTGCCGACTTCCCCGACGACGTGATCATGGCCATTCTCGGCGCGCAGCTCTACATGATCCGGCTGTGCCAGGGACGAGTCGGTGAGCTGATTGAGCTGCTCGAACAGCGGGTGGAGGCATCGCCCGGCGCGCCCGTGTGGCGGGTGGCGCTCGCGGGCGCATTGGTAGAGAGCGACCGCGTCGACGAAGCCCGTCCGCACTTTCTTGCTCTGGCCGACAACGACTGTGCGGGCACGCCACCCGACATCACGTTCCCCGTCGTGCTGTGCGGCCTCGGGCGCTTGGCGTACCGAGTGCAACCCGGGGATGCGATCGTGCGTGACATCTACGAGCGTCTGGCGCCGTTCACCGGATACTTCAATTGGACCGGCGGCACGATTGCCGACGCCAACGACCTGGGGCTGGCGATGGCCGCGGCCACGTTGGGAGACGACGAGGTCGCTGACGATCACTTCGCGAAGGCGATCGATCTGTGCGAACGCGCCGGTGCACGCGCGTATGAAGCGCGCTGTGTGCTCGACTGGGCTCGCGTGCTCGACGGCCGTGGCGACACCGCGCGATCTCGCCCGCTCGCCGAGCGCGCGCTCGCGCTCGGCACCGAGCTTGGTATGACCGGACCGTCGGGCGTCGTCCAGCGCGCGCAGGCGCTGCTCGGCTCATGACTCGCATTGGCATCATCGGTGGGGGACCGGGCGGCATCTGCACGGGGATCAAGCTGCTCGAAGCGGGCGTCGACGAGTTCACGATCTTTGAACGGGCACCAGGCGTCGGCGGCACGTGGTTCCACAACACGTATCCCGGCTGCGCGTGCGACATCCAGTCCGCGCTCTATTCGTTCTCGTTCGAGATCAAGCGCGACTGGTCGCGGCCGTACGGCACGCAGCCCGAGATCCTCGACTACTTCGAGCACTGCGTAGACAAATACGGGCTCGCGCCGCACATCCGCCTCAGCACCGGGATTGCCGAAGCGCACTGGGACGACGAACGCGCGGTGTGGCGATTGGTCACCGAAGCCGGCGACGAGCACGAGTTCGACGTGGTCGTGAGCGCGGTCGGCATGTTCAACGGGTTGAAGTGGCCCGACATCCCCGGTCTCAGCGAGTTCAGCGGGACCACGTTCCACTCCGCGCAGTGGGACCACGATCACGACCTCACCGGTGAGCGCGTCGCCGTCATCGGCACCGCAGCCAGTGCGGTGCAGTTCCTGCCCGAGATCGCCCGTGATGTCGGTCGGCTCCATGTGTTCCAGCGCACGCCGAACTGGGTGCTCCCCAAAGAGGATGTGCCGTACACGCCGGAGCAGCTCGAGCGGTTCCGGACGGATCCCGACGCCATGCTCGCGGAGCGCCGGGAGGTGTTCGAGCGCATCGACCCCTTGATCACGTTCTCGGACCCGACGATCGTGGCGGCGTCGCAGGAGTTCGCGGCCGCCAACATGGCCGTCGTCGAGGATCCCGACGTTCGGGCCAAGCTCACGCCCGACTTCACCCACGGGTGCAAGCGCCCGCTCACATCGAACGACTACTACCCCACGTTCAACAGACCCAACGTGGAGCTGATCACCGATCCGATCGAACGCATCACCGGTGATGCCGTCGTGACCGCCGATGGTGTGTCTCGCGAAGTCGACACGATCATCCTGGCGACCGGGTTCGAGACGACCAAGTACCTCTCGGCGATCGAGGTGACGGGGCGCGGCGGCCGCAGCCTGCGCGACGATTGGCGCGATGGCGCGCATGCGTATCTCGGTATCGCCGCCGCGGGCTACCCGAACCTGTTCATGCTCTACGGTCCGAACACGAACAACGGCTCGCTGCTCTACATGATCGAGCAGCAGGTGGCGTACACGATGCGCCATCTCGAGCGCATGCGAGATGAACACCTCACCTGGATCGATGTGCGCCCCGAAGTGATGGACGCGTACAACCGAGCCCTCGACGACGACCTCGACGCGGTCGAGGTGTGGCAGGCGAGCTGCAACAACTACTACCGCGGCCCGAACGGTCGCATCGCCACGCAATGGCCGCACAACATGACCGAGTACGCGAGGCGCACTGCCGCCCCCGATTTCGATGCGTATGAGGTCAAGAAGTAAAGCCTTGGGCTAGTTCGGGACCGACACCTTTGCTTCGAGCTTCGCTCTGCAGCCGGTCGCGAGTCGGCCGGTATCGCGCTCCTCGGCGATGTAGCGGCCGATCAGCGCGCCCGTCTGGATGTCGATCGAGTGGTCGCGGAAGAAGCTGTCGAACACGTCGGGCTCGTCATCGGCGGTGCAGAAGCTGGTCACGCCCAACGCCTCCATCTTCTCGAGGTCGGAGCGGTCCGACCGAGCGATCTCCATGCGCTCCGCGTGCTTCGGATCCACCTTCGGGCGCACCTCGAAACCGAGCTCGTGGATCCGCTTGGCGAACGCCATGCCGTGCTCGCCCTCGCGTGTCGCGATGATGCGCAGCACCCTGCGGACATCGTCATCGGGGGTCATGTCGGCCCAGGCCGTGAAGTACTCGTGCGCGTCGGCCTCGCCACACGCCACCGCGTTCAGCAACCCGAGGTAGCTCGGCTTCTCACCCATGGATGTTCCTCCTCGCGACCGTCGCGCCCAAATATCGCGCTGGTGATGCGCTGCACCGCAGCGTACGACGATCAGCCCGCCCGCCGGAAGCCCGGTACGCCGGTAACCGGGCAAAGATTGAGATCGAGACGGGTATCCTCGTGAGTGGATCGCTCCCACCTTGTGTGGCGCGACTCGTTGCTCGGTGGCTCGATGAGTACCGCGGCGAGGTGCAGGCATGCTGGGATCGAATGAGGGTCGGCCTGCCGGCCGGAACAGTGGAGGGTGTCGCATGATGGCCCCATACGACGTGGTCGGTGTAGAGGTCGTCTGGCCTGACGGTGAAGATCTGGCGCCCGACGTGTTACACGGCGACGGCATTCCGGCCCGTCTCGAGCAGTCACGAACGACCCCATGACTTCACCGGCCGCGGCCGGTTATTCGGTGCGCAATGTAACTGTGGGTTGATGCCCTCGGCCAGCCAGCGCCACACCACTCGGCCGGCGACGAGCCCTTGCGTCACGGCATCGCCGCTGACCGCGGCCCGAGGCGGACACCGCGCGCAAGCGCCTACCAAACAGGAACTATCCCAAGTGCTCCAGCAATTGGGGCGCGAGCAGGGGCCAGCGGACGAAGAGGCCAGCGCCTTCCTCGCGGGCGGCGATGCCGCGCTGCTTCCACTCGGTGTCGGGCCACGGTGGTTCCACCAGCGTTGAACCGGGGATCACCTCGTGGAGCCGCTCCGACGTGGCGCGGGTGTGGTGAGGATCGCTCTCACCACTGCGGAAGATGAGCGTGGGCGCTGTCACCTTGGCGCACTCCGCGTTCGACAGCCCCGGTACCGGCGAGTCGGCATCCGGGACATAGGCCAGCATCCAGCGTTCGAGCGTGGCGACGAACTCGCGCGGTTCGAGTGCAAGGAAGAGGTCTCGATTGCGCGGATTGCGCTCGAGCACCTCGGCCCATTCGGGCAGCTCGATGACGCCTTGCATCCCGTCCTGCCACGCGGCGCGAATCGACTCCCCGCAGTAGTGGGTGGCCAGCGACAGCAGGCCGTAGACGCCGCCGGAGATCCACACCATGCCGAGCGCGGTTGCCACGTCGGGATGCCGTGCGGCAGTGAGCAGCGAGATGCGCGAACCGCCCGAGCCACCGAAGATCACCGCGGGCGCCATCTCGAGATGGCGCAGCAACCCCGCGAGCCGATCGGCCTGCATCGCCGACTCGGACTCGCCCGTGAAGCTCACGTCCGACGCGCCGCAGTTCGGGCGGTCCCAGATGAGCACCTGCTTGCCGTGCGCGGCGAGCGCCTCGGCGAGCTCTCGAAGGCCGGGCGTGTCCTTGGGGAAGCGCCCCCCAGGAGTGAGCACCCAGGGCTTCCCACCGTGTTCGCCGACGAGGTCGTATGCGAGCAGTGTGCCGTCGATCTCCACCATGGCCATATGTGACCCCCGGGTTCTGGACCGCCCCCGGCGATCCGTGCATACAGTGATCCTGACCGAAGCGAAGGGGATCCAGCCATGACGAGCACGCTGGTAGTCGACGCCGACACGCACCTCACTGAGCGCCACGACCTGTGGACGAGTCGTGCGCCCAAGGGGCTCGAAGACCGCATGCCTCACGTGGAGCGGATCGACGGCCTGGCCACGTGGGTAGTCGACGGCGCGGAGATCGGCCGGGCCGGCGCGGGCGGCGTCGTCGACAAGGACAACAACAAGGGCCGCTCGTTCGAGGCGCTCTACGAGTGGGAGATCGAGAAGATCCACGAGGCGGCATACGACCCCGTCGCGCGCATCGCGATGATGGACGAGGCCGGCGTGCACGCGCAGGTCATCTTCCCGAACGTCGTCGGGCTCGGTGGCCAGAGCATCGCCCATGCCATTGACGATCCCGCCCATCGCCTCTTGTGCGTGCAGATCTACAACGACGCCAACGCGGAGATGCAGGAGACGTCGGGCAACCGCCTCCTCCCGATGGCGGTGCTGCCCGCGTGGGATGTGTCCATGTGTGTGGCCGAGGCCCAACGCGCCGCGGCGATGGGCATGCGCGGCGTGAACCTCACGTCGGACCCACAGGACCAGGGCGCGCCCGACCTCGCCAACCATGCGTGGGATCCGCTCTGGGAAGCGTGCGCCGCGCTCGGACTGCCCGTGCACTTCCACATCGGGGCGAGCCTCACCACGATGACGTTCTTCGACAACTACCCATGGCCGTCGCACGACGACGACACGAAGCTCGCGATCGGCGGCACGTTGCTGTTCGTGGGGAACGGACGCGTGGTCGTCAACATCATCTGCTCGGGGATGCTCGAGCGGCACCCCGACCTCAAGATCGTGTCCGTCGAGAGCGGCGCGGGTTGGGTGCCGTTCATCCTCGAAGCGCTCGACTACGAGATGGCCGAGAACGCGCCGAAGCTGCGGAATGAGGTGCTCTCGATGTCGCCGTCGGAGTACTTCAAGCGCCAGATCTACGCGACCATGTGGTTCGAGCGCACCGATCTCCCGTCGCTCGTGCGTGCAGTCGGCGAGAACAACATCTTGTTCGAGACCGACTTCCCGCATCCCACATGCCTCTATCCCGATCCGCTCACGTCGGCGCAGGCGAACATGCACGAGCTGACGCCCGAGGTGCGCAACAAGATCCTCGGCGGCAACGCCTCCGCGCTCTATCGCCTGAACGCGTAGTGGAGATCCTGCGCACACCCGACGAGCGCTTCGTCGGGCTTCCCGACTTCGCGTTCGCGCCCCACTACGTCGAGGTGCCAAGCGGCGACGGCTCGATGCTGCGGGTGCACTACCTCGACGAGGGACCGCGCGATGCGCCGCCCATCCTCTTGATGCACGGTGAGCCGTCGTGGTGCTTCCTGTACCGGAAGATGATCCCGGTGATCGTCGACGCCGGATTGCGTGCGGTGGCGCCCGATCTCGTGGGCTTCGGTCGTTCCGACAAGCCGGCGGCCCGCACCGACTACACGTACCAGCGTCATGTCGACTGGATGGCGGAGTGGCTCGGCGCCGTCGATCTCCGCGGCGCCACCATGGTCGGCCAGGACTGGGGTGGGCTCATCGGCTTGCGCCTGCTCGCTGAGCACACCGATCGGTTCGCCCGCGCGGTTGCGGCCAACACGTTCCTGCCGACGGGCGACCGCAGCCCCGGCGACGCGTTCTTCGCGTGGCAGAAGTTCTCGCAGGAGACGCCCGACTTCCCCGTCGGCAAGATAGTGAACGGCGGGTGCACGACCGATCTCCCGCCGGACGTGATGGCTGCGTATGACGCGCCGTTCCCTGACGAGTCCTATAAGGAGGGTGCGCGCCAGTTCCCACTCCTCGTGCCGTCGACCCCCGATGACCCCGCGTCAGGGCCGAATCGCGCCGCATGGGAGCAGCTGCGCACGTTCACCAAGCCGTTCCTCTGCGCGTTCAGCGACCGCGATCCGATCACCGGCGGTGCCGACCGCATGCTGCGCGAGGAGATCCCCGGGTGCGTGGGCCAACCACACACCACAATCGAAGGCGGCGGCCACTTCCTGCAAGAGGACCGCGGGGAGCAGCTCGCCACAGTGATCGCCGACTTCGTGGGGGCAGACCGAAGGTAAAGGTCTGCTCACACTGCCTCGTGGGCTCAAGACGGCGAACCCACGGTGCCGATCATCTGAGGAGACCCCGATCCGCTCCTTGGAGGACCACCATCATGAGGCTCTCGCTCCCGAAATGGCTCCTTCCTTCTCTGGCCACGTTGGTGGTGGTGGGTGGCAGCGTCGTCATCGCGGGAGCCGCCGGCGACGATCCGGTGCTCGACGATCCCGTCATCACGACCACGACCACGCTTGTTCCTGACGATGGCGTGCCCGACGATGGCGCGCCTGAGAGCGAAGACCCTGAGAGCGAAGACCCCGACGACCAGGACGGCGTCGAGCAGTACTGGGGCTCAGAGTGCGGTGACGGCGAGCCGACGAACCACGGCCAGTACGTGTCGAGCAGCGCGAAGGGTGGTGCGAGTCGAAGCGAGGCCGCGCACTCACCGTGCGGCAAGCCACTGAGCTCCGTCGACGTGACCACACCGATGGCGCCACCTGCACCCGGCGACGAGGAAACCGACGATGAGGTCGAGGACGACACGACCGTTTCGCCACAGAGTTCGCCCAGTCACGGCAATGGCAATGGCAACGGCAACGGGCGCGGCAATGGCAACGGCGGCGGGCACGGGCCCCAGTAACTACTCCGGGGCGTCGAGCCCCACCATCGCTCGGAAGTTTTCGGTGGTGTTCGCGTGCGGGAACGGCGTGTCGGGAACGGCCACGCCGAGAGCGTCGCACAGTGGCTCCCAGCCGTCGCCGGGTTGCCACTCGACGAGTCGGTCGGCGGGCACACCGGAGCGGACCGCGGCGTTGTGCGCAACGTACGCGGCTTTGGCACCCGCCTCGTCGCGCCAGTCCGGCGTGAAGCCATCGAACATCGCGTGCACCATGCGCTGTTGCGGTCCGAAGAGCGGATCGTCGGGCGGCTCAGCCCGGGCCATCTCGAAGATGGTCGCGTTGGCGCTCTTCCACCACGCGTCGACGGGTCGAGTGGAGAGCAACACCGGCGCGTCGGGGTACGCGTCGGCGATCTCGCGCCAGAACGCGCACATCGGCCAGTCGACGCCCGCCTCGTAACCCGCGAACAGCTCGTCCCAGTCGGGAAGGTTGCCGTCGATCGCCGCGTGCCACACCGGGATGTGCTCGGGATGTCCGATCACTTCGAGCATGTGGTAGCAGGGCGCGCCCAGCAGCTCTTGCAGCGCGAGCTGCAAGGAGTTCGTGCCCGTGCGTCCCAGTCCGGCGCCCACGATCCGCAGTCCCATGGCGAGCAGGCTACCGAGCAGCAGTAGGCGTGAACGCCACCGGCATCGACGTGAGCGCGCCGAGAAACGTGGGGAGCGGGTCGCTGGTTGCGAGCTCGAGGTCGGGGAGCCGCGCGAGCACGCGGCTGACCATCGTTGAGATCTCGATGCGGGCCAGACTCGCGCCCAGGCAGAAGTGTGCACCGAACCCGAACGCGAGGTGGTCGTTCGGCGTGCGGTGGATGTCGAAGCGCTCCGGCTCGCTGAACTGGTTGTCGTCGTAGTTCGCCGACTCGTAGAGCAGCAGCGCCTTGTCTCCGGCGCGCAGCGTTGCTCCGCCAAGCTCCACATCGCGGGTGACGGTTCGGTGCATGTTCTTGATCGGCGACACCCAGCGCAGCAACTCCTCGATCGCCGTCGGGAGGAGTGCGGGATCAGCGACGAGCTCGGCGCGCTGATCAGGGTGACGCAGGAGCTGCTCGGTGCCGCCGCTCGTCACATGACGCGTGGTCTCATCGCCACCCACGAGCAGCAGTAACGACTCCATCACAATCTCGTGGTCGTCGAGCCGATCGCCGTCGACCTCGGCGTGCACGAGCAGGCTCACGAGGTCGTCGGTCGGGTTGGTGCGCCGCGCCTCGATCATCGCCCGCGCGTAGACGTCGAACTCTCCGAACGCCACCGTCGCGGCCTGGATGCGATCGGGTTCGCCGCTCAATGAGCCGAGCATGTCGTCGGACCATTGGAGGAGGTCGTCGCGGTCTTCGGGTGGCACGCCGAGCATGTCGCCGATCACGATCATCGGCAGCGGCGCGGCCAGCGCCGTGACGAACTCGCACTCACCCTGTTCGCAGACCTTGTCGATGAGCTCGTCGCAGATGGTGAGGAGGTGCTCCTCGTGGGCCCGCACCCGTGCTGGCGTGAATCCCTTGCTCACGATCTTGCGTCGCTTCTGGTGCTCGGGGTTGTCCATGTCGATCATCCACGGCAGCGGTCCGGTGTTGGGACGGCTCCCACCCGCGTTCGAGAAGGTGGCGGAGTCGCGCCCGGCGGTGAGCACGCCGTCGTAGGTGGCGATGCCCCACATGGCGTTCTTCTCGTCGAAGTGCACCGGTTCGTTCGCCCGCATCCAGGCGTGTGCCACCTTGGCGGTCTCGCCGTAGAAGTCGCCCGCCAGGAGGTCGATGTCGGGTGCGCTCACGAGGCGACCGTAGCCAGCGTGTCACTCTGGGTG
>CAMDCC010000017.1 GCA_945889545.1 Bifidobacterium breve
GACGACGCCCTGTGCTTTCAGCTCGTCGCGGATGCGGTCGGCTTCGGCGAAGTCTTTTCCGGCGCGTGCGGCCTCACGTTGTGCAACCAGCGCGTCGACGTCGACGTCGGTGGCCTTCGCAACGTCAATGGTGAGACCCAACGCCTCCGCGAGGTGAACGACCGTGGCCGTGAGCGACGCTGCTCGCTCGAGCTCACCATCGTCGATCGCCTGGTTCGCCGCGGTCACCGCCTCAAAGATCGCGCCGACGGCGCCGGGCGTGCCGAAGTCGTCATCCATCTCGTCGCGGAATCGCGCCACGAGGTCGTCGTCGAGCGGAGCGTCGGCAAACGGACTGCCCGCGGCGGGGGCGCGCCGCGCCAACGCGTCGAGCCGGGCCACGCTCTTGGCCCCATCCGAGAGCTCGGCGTCGCCCAGCTCCATCGCCTTGCGGTAGTGCGTCTGGAGCACGGCGAGTCGGAACGCTCGTCCTCCATGCGCATCGAGCGCCTCTTCGAGCGTGCGGAAGTTGCCGAGCGATTTCGACATCTTCTCGCCGGAGATCTCGACCATGCCCGAATGCATCCAGTGCCGAGCGAATGGATGACCCGCGGCTTCGGCTTGCACCCGCTCGTTCTCGTTGTGCGGAAAGACGAGATCGTCGCCGGCACCGTGCAGGTCGAATCCCTCACCAAGCAGGTCGAGCGACATCGCCGAGCACTCGATGTGCCACCCCGGCCGTCCCGCGCCCCACGGCGAGTCCCACACGGGTTCGCCCAGCTTGCCCGCCTTCCAAAGCACGAAGTCGACGGGGCTGCGCTTCGACTCGTCCACCTCGACGCGCGCTCCGGCAGAGTCGAGCAGTTGTTCCAGCGTGCGGTGTGGCAGCGCGCCGTACTCCGAGAACGATGCAACGTCGAAGTACACACCGCTACCGTCCATCACGTACGCGTGGCCGGATGCAACGAGCTCTTCAATCAACGAGATCATCGATGCGATGTACTCGGTGGCATGCGGCGTCTCGTCGGGACGCGCCACACCAAGTCGGTCGAGCTGCGCCCAGTACGCGGCCTCGAACTCTTGCGCGAGCTCCGGCTCGCTCCCGCCACGCTCGGCCGCCCGAGCGATGATCTTGTCCTCGATGTCGGTGACGTTGCTCACGAAGCGCACGGCCAGGCCGGTCCACGCGAGATACCGACGGACGACGTCGTAGACGAGCGCAGTGCGACCGTGGCCGACGTGCGGCACGTCATAGACCGTTGGCCCGCACACGTAGATCGCGATCTTCCCCGGATCGCGCAGGTCGAGATCAGCCTTGGCCCGTTGCATCGTGTCGTAGATGCGCACACCCATTGCTAGCCGCTCTCCTGCGCGACGAGGAGAGCAATTGCCCACGCGGCGATGCCTTCACCACGACCGACCGCACCGACCCCCTCAGCGTGCTTGGGCTTGACCGAGACCGGCGCGCCGACCACTGCCGTCAAGTTCGCGGCCATCGCGGGGACATACGGCGCGAGGCGCGGATGCTCGGCAGCAATCACCACATCGACGTTGGCCACCGACCAGACCGCAGCACTGATCCGGGTCATCACGTCGCGCAGGAGATCGATGGAGGAAGCGTCGCGGTACTGCTCGTCGGACGCCGGGAACAACGTGCCGAGGTCGGGCAGCCCCGCGGCGCCGAGCAGCGCGTCCGCCACCGCATGCGCGGCCACATCGGCGTCGGAATGACCCGCGAGGCCCGGCGCATCGGGGATCGTCACGCCACCCAGTACGAGCGGGCCATCGCCGCCGAACGCATGCACGTCGAAGCCGAGACCGACGCGCAGGCCGAGCCCGGTGGGCGTGCTCACTGCGCCTCGAGCAAGGTCTCGGCGAGGGCAAGGTCGGCGATGGTTGTCACCTTGAGGTTGCGGGGATCCCCGGCCACGATCACGACCGTGCCGCCAGATGCCTCGACGAGCGCGGCGTCATCGGTTGCATTGTCGCCGCGCTCGTGCGCGGCGCGCAGCACGTCCGCTCGAAATGCTTGGGGTGTCTGCACGGCCACGAGCATGTCGCGTTCAACGGTGTCGACCACGCGATCGCCGTCGACGCGCTTCAGTGTGTCGACCACCTCCAACGCGGGGATCGCGGCATCGGCACCAGCACGTACGGCATCGATGACCAGCTCAAACAACTCGGGCCGCGCCAACGGACGTGCCGCGTCGTGCACCACAACGATCTCGGTGTCGGCAGCCACCGCTGCGAGACCGGCTCGCACCGAATCGGAGCGGGTGGCTCCCCCGGTGACCGATGCTTGCACCGCCGGGCCGTCCCACTCGACGCCTGGAGGCAGCACGACGATGACCTCGTTGCACACCGAGCTGGCCGCAGCGACGGCATGATCGACGAGACGCGCGCCGGCCACGCTGGAGAACTGCTTCAGAGCCCCGAATCGATCGCCGCGACCGCCGGCGACGACCACGGCGGAGGTTCGCGCCACGCCGGGTGGGGCTAGCCGGACTTCTTGGCTGCAGCGGCCTTCTTGGCCGGCGCCTTCTTCGCAGGTGCCTTCTTGACTGCTGCCTTGACTGGCGACTTTGCTGCCGGCTTGGAGATCAGCGCTTTGCGCGGCGCCGCCTTGGCCTTGGTGGGACTCTTCTTCGGCGTGATTGCCGGGACATCGCGACCCTGCAGCACGTCGTCGAGGCGGGCGTCGGCGGCTTCTTCATCGACGTTGAGCGCGAACACGAGCTCCGACACGAGGATCTGGCGGGCGCGGGCGAGCATGCGCTTCTCACCGGCGGACAGGCCCTTGTCGGCTTCACGCAGTGACAGGTTCCGCACAACTTCGGCAACTTGGTAGATGTCGCCACTCTTGAGCTTCTCGACATGGTTCTTGAAGCGCCGCGACCAGTTGGTGGGCATGCGGGCTTCCTTCTTGCGAAGGACCGCGAAGACCTCTTCGACCTCTTCGTCGTTGATCACGTCGCGAAGACCGATCTCGTCGGCCTTCTCGACCGGGATCGAAACCTTGAGATCGCCGTAGGTGATGCGCAACACGAAGTAGTCGGTCTTGTGACCGTCGAAGACGCGCTTCTCCTTGCCTTCGATGATGGCCGCACCATGATGCGGGTACACAACCTTGTCACCGACCGCGAACGACATGGTGCTCCTAGCGCGCGAAGAATGCTGAAGAAATGGGAAAGGAGAAAAGGGGAGGCGGAACACCAATTGTACCAGACCCCCTCTCTCGGACTGGTCTGGAGACCGACCGCTAATGTCCGACTCGGGGGTGGTGGTCGTGGAACGGAATCTGCTCGGCACCACCGACCTGTTCGCTCCCCTGCCGCCCGAGGTGCTCGAGGGACTCCGCGCGCAGGCAACCGTGCGCACGCTGGCACGCAACGAGTGGCTGTTCCTCAAGGGTGACGAGTCCGACGCGCTCTACGTGATCGACGAGGGCCGGGTCGCTATCGCCACCCAGTCTGGCGACGGGCGAGAGACGGTGCTCGCTGTGCTCGAAGACGGCGCGCTCTTCGGCGAGCTCCCGCTGTTCGACGACGCGCCCCGCTCGGCCGATGTACGGGCGCTCGCCGACACGACGCTGATCGAGCTCGGGTACGAACCCGTCCGGCAAGTGCTGCGCGAACGGCCCGAGCTGCTCTGGGTGATCGTGCGACTCGTCGTGCAACGGTTGCGCGCAACTGACGAAGCGCTCGCCGACGCGGTGTTCCTCGACGTGCCCGCTCGCACCGCCAAGCGTCTGCTCGACATGGCGGGAAACGACGACCGGTTCACGCTGCCCGTGACGCAAGAAGAGCTCGCGGCGATCGTGGGTGCGAGCCGCGAGCGTGTGAACAAGGCGATCTCATTGTTCGTACGGCTCGGCTGGCTCGAGATCGAGGGTCGCAGCAGCTACCGCATCCTCGACCGCGAGGCACTCCAGGACCGAGCCACGATCTAACTCCCGGATTCTTGGCACGCTGAAGGAGTCCATGTGTCCTTCAGCGTGCCGAAAAGCGGCTCTTCGAGAGTTCAGAGAAGCGTGCGGGCTTCAGTGGCGGCGGCGATAAGACCCAGGCGGTCGGCGGTCTCCAATGCCTGCGTAAGGGCGGCGCGTGCGAGATCGGCATCGCCGGCGGCATCGCGCGCGAGCAGTGCGCGGGCGAGATCGATGCGGTGGTTCGTGCCGAGGAACTCGAAGCCCCAACGGTCAGCCACCTCGATCGCGCGCGTCGTCGCCGCGATGGCATCGTCGAATCGGCCCTCCACGAATGCGATGCGCCCGATGAGGTAGTCGCCCGTACCGAGCAACCCGGTGTCGCCACCGAGCATGTGTCCCGCGTACGGAGCGACGTCGTCGCGCAGCCGCGCCGCGAGGTCGGTGTCGCCGACGCGGTACGCCACTGCAGTCTCGGCCTCGAGCGCCCAGGGGAAGATGACCTGAGGCACCAGCGGGCGGACGTCGCGAACCCACGTGGCGTGCCCAGCGGCAGCCGCGTCGAGATCACCGGCCTCTGCGAGCATCAGCATCCGCCAGCCCCCCGCCACGCCGAACACGGTCTGATCCAGTCGATCCATCAAGCCGCGCGCGGCATCGAAATCTGCTCGAGCCAACGCAACGGAAAGGTGATGGCTCCACACGATCACATCGTTGGTCTCACCGAGCGCCGCGCCGAGTAGGTTCGCGCGCTCAATGAGCTCTTCGGATTCTTCGAAGCGACCGGCGGCAAGCGCCCAGCTCGCGGCGAAGACCACCGGCGCCCATCCCTTTAACACGCTCGGGAACGCGCCCGCCGTGTCCATCTCGAGGATGGCCGCCTCGAGGTCCAACGACTCGATGAGTCCTTGGTCCAAGAGGTAGCGAGCGTTGAACTCCCAATCGGGTCGTTTCAGATCAACGCTGTGCTGAACATCAGCGGACGCGACTCGAACTAACTCGGCCGATCGACCTCGCGACCGCAGACCCCAGCTCCACCCATGGAGCGCCACATGACGAGCAATGTCGTCACCCGACGCGCGCGCGAGACGTTCGGCTTCCTCGGCCAACACGAGAGCCTCGTCGCCCGGCGCGAGCACGAGCGCGTTGGCGAGCGCCGCGGTCACGTACGCGCGGTCTGGGTGGTTGTCGCCCAGACCGGCCAGCCCTTCGCGCATGAGCTCGACCGCAACCGGGTCGTGCGGGGCGGCCCAGTGACCAACGACCCCCTGGTACGTCACACCGGCACGCCCGATAAGACCGGCGTTGCCAGCCTGGCGCGCGACCTCGGCAGCAGCAAGCGCGTCCGCACGGCCCGCATCGGCGTTGTTGCGCTCGTGCTGTGCCATACCGCGCTCGATGAGAAGCGTGGCGCGAACCAGATCGTCGGCGTCTCCGGTCTCGAGTGCCTCCAGCGCGAGATCGTAGAAGTGCACGACCTCGTCGTACGCGAGGTGGGCATGCGCTTCTTCAGCAGCGCGCACGGCATGCTCAAGTGCCTTGTCGGCAACGCCGGTCGAGGCCGCTTCCGAGAAGTGGTGCGCGAGCTCGGCGGCTGACGCGTCGCCGCGGCGCTCGAGCGCCTCCCCGATCTGGCGGTGCAGGCGCACCCGGCGCGTCGTGCTCAGCTCGTCGAGCAGCGTGGAGCGCACAAGCGCGTGCGAGAAGCTCATGCGTCCGTGGGTGCCGCTGACCTCGTCGACGAGCCGCGCCGCGATCGCCAGCTCCACGTGCGCGAGCACCGCGTCCTCGGAAACTTCGGAGACCTCGGCCACTAGGTCGACGGGGAACTCGCGACCCACGACCGCAGCCGTACGCAGCGTGGCGTTGGCTTCCTCAGGCAGGCGCGACAGGCGCCGCCCGACCACATCGCGAACACCTTCGGGGATCCCGACCTCCTCGATCGACGTGACCGTGCCCTGCCACCGCCCGTCGCGATGCACGATCACGCTCGTCTCGACCAGATGTCGGATGACCTCACCCACGAAGAACGGGTTGCCCTCGGTCTCCTGTACCAACGTGTGCGCGAACGCGATCCCGAGCTCGTCGAGCTCGCTTCCACCGGCCGCCGCGAGCAGTGCGCGCATCCCCGCTTCATCGATGCCACGCAACGAGTACCGCTCGACGCGGGACTCACGACGGAAGTCACCGATCATCGCCGACAGTGGATGGCCACGGTCGACATCAGTGTCGCGATACGTGGCGACGATGAGCACTGCTGCGGCGGGCGCGAGCCGCCGGACGAGGTGGCGCAAGAGCCCGAGGCTCGAAGCGTCGGCCCAATGGACGTCGTCTATCACCATGAACGCGGGCGCGTCGGCGGCGACCGCCTCGACGAGATTAACCGTGGCGTCGAAGAGCGCAAGCAGCTCGGTTTCCGGGTCGACGGTCCTTGGTTCGGGAATCCCGTCCACCCGTCGAGCCAGCTCGGGCACCAAACGCGTGATCTCGCCACCATGGCGATCGACGTGCGCCGCGAGGAGCTCCGTAGGCGCGTGTGCGACCACGTGGCGCAAGATCTCGATCCATGGTGCGAACGGCGCCGAGATGTTCTCGTCGCAGCGTCCGGCGAGCACCCACGCACCATCCTCGTGCGCGGCGCGTGCGAGCTCCGCCGAGAGGCGCGTCTTGCCTACGCCAGGCTCGCCACTGATGAGCGCGACGGTTCGCCCGTCGGTCTGCGCCGACTTCCACTGCACTCGAAGCGCCTCACGCTCAGTGTCGCGACCCGAGAACGGCAGCTCGCTCGCGACCGACAGCAGCGGCGCGGGGAGTGGAGCGCGATCCCCCACGACCGGCTCCCACGGCACTTCGTACGCGGTGACGGGCTCGGCGAGGCCCTTGAGCTCGAGCTCGCCAACCAGCCGGAACGCATGCTCGGTACGCCCCCGAGCAAGCCCGCGCACGAGATCGTCCACCAAGATCTGGCCACCGACGGCGCGATCGCACAGCCGAGCCGCGGTCACGACCGGCGTGCCGTGACAGTCGCCCTCCTCCCACGACACATCCCCGGCGCTGACGCCGATGCGCACGGAGAGGCGTCGGGCGTCGTCCACGCGCCGGTTGGCACGGTCCATCGCCCGCTGGATCGTGGCCGACGCGGCAACTGCGTCGGCGGTGGCGCCGAACGCGGCCATCACGCCGTCGCCCAGGCGTTTGACCAAGGTGCCGTCGTGCTCTTCGACCGCCGCAGTCAGGAGCTGATCGTGCGCGCGGCGCAACTCGTCGGCCGCTCCATCACCGAGGCGGGAGCGCAACTCGGTCGAACCGACCAGGTCCGTGAACAGGATGGTCGCCGTCCCGGATGTTGGGCCAGACATTGGACCCGATGTTGGTTCGCCAGCCACGGCGTGAGGCTAGGTCGTGGTGCTCGTCAGGAAAGAAGAAACTCGAGTGACCGCCGCCAGGCATCGGCCGCGTCGTCGGGTCGATGGGCCGGGCGTTCGGGCACATGGACGAAGCCGTGGTCAGCATCGGGGTAGACAACCACTTGGCAGTCGGGGCGGCTGCCCCACGCGCGGCGCAGCGCGTCGATGTCGTTCTCCGGGGTGAAGTGGTCCTTGCCGCCGAAGATCGCCAGGGTTGGGCACGCGTCCTTGGCGGTGGCCAATGGCTCGCGCAGGCGTGGGCCACGCCACTCGTTGGGAGTGCGGATCATCCCGTAGAACGCCACCGCCCGCTCGAACTCTCCGGTGGCCGCGGCCTTCAACGTCTGCATGCCACCCATGCAGAACCCGAGCACGAACACGTCGAACACACCGTCTCGTTCTTCGAGGTAATCGCCCGCGCGTCTGAGATCGTCGAGCTGGAGGTCGTCGTCGAGCTCGGGCATGAAGCCCATGCGCGTGGTGGGGTCTTCCGCACCCCGAATCTCGTCGGGAGCACGGGCGAACGGCTCGGGGACACACACGGCAAATCCATGCGAGGCGAGCCGACGGCACAGATCGTCGAAGACCGGCCGAATCCCCATGATGTCGGGGTGCACGACGAGTCCGGCGTCGGCGACACCGTCGAAGGGCGCACCGTGGATGGCCGCGACCAACGTGTCATCGCTCCCGGTCAGCGTGACGCGCTCAACGCCCGCATCACGCGGTCCCTCCCGCAACTCAGCCACGTTCGCTCACGTATACCGCTCGAGGATCGACGTCTCGGCCAGGCGCGCCAAACCATCCTTGATCGCCTTCGCGCGCGCATCCCCCACACCGTCGACCTGCACGAGATCGGACTCGCTGGCGCGCATGATCTTCTGGAGGTTCGTGAAGCGATCGACGACATGGTCGGACACCACATCCGGCAGTCGCGGAATCTTGTGCAACAGCCGGAACCCACGCGGCTGCAACGACGAATCGAGACCGAGATCGCTGGGCAGCCGCAGCACACCCACCACTTCGGCCAGGTCGAGCACGCTTTCGTCGTCGAGCGCCGCGAGCTGCGCCATCACGTTGACGAGCTCCCACTCAGGTTCTTCGGTGAAGTAGTCCTTCGCAACGAGGCGACGGTCGTCTTCGACGCCGCCGATCAGCTCGTCGAGCTGGAGCAACACAAGACGGCCGTCGGCGCCGAGCTCGATCACGTAGCCCTCGATCTCCTCGGCGATGCGTCGCACCATCTCGGCGCGTTGCAACACCGTCGCGACGTCGCGCACGGTCACGAGGTCTTCCACTTCGAGCGCTGAAAGCGACCCGCTCACCGCATCGAGGCGGGTCTTGTAACGCTCGAGGATCTGCAGCGCCTGGTCGGCGCGAGCAAGCACCCGCTGGGTGGGTTCGATGGAGCGCTTCATCCCCCGTACGTGGATCTCTACCTCGACGCGGTCCTCCGACACCGTGATGACCGGCACGTCGATCTGACGGGCGACCCGCTCAGCCGTGCGGTGACGCGTGCCGGTCTCGGCGGTGGGGATGTTCGGATCGGGCACGAGGTGCACGTTGGAACGCACGATGCGTTGACAGTCACTGGTGATGATGATCGCGCCGTCCATCTTCGCCAGCTCCGAGAGCCGCTGGGGTGTGAACTCGGCGTCGAGCAGGAAGCCGCCCGAGCACACCGAGAGCACATCGGGGCCGGCACCGATGACGAGGAGCGCGCCCATCCGGGCCTGGATGATGCGCTCGATGCCATCACGCAGCCGCGTGCCTGGCGCTACAAGGCGCAGGGCGGCCAGCATGGCTTCGGAGCTCGGCGGGGCTGGCATGACGCGAAGTGACGATACCCGGCCTTCGGGCCGACTGAAATGGCTCGGAGCCTCCCAAATGCCCGGTCAGGCCGCTCGGGCCGGAGCATCCGCCTCGCGGAACACGGCCCGCAATGCGTCGGCGAGCGTTGGCACCGCCTGGGTGACGAGGCCCGGCACCTCGGGCAACGTCGGCGGCCCAACCACATGGGTGAAGCCGAGGCGGGCGGCCTCGGCGAGCCGCCGCGAGGCTTGCGGCACCTGGCGGAGCTCGCCGCCGAGCCCAACCTCCCCCAGGGCGACCGTGGTGGCAGGCAGCGGACGATCGAGGTGCGCGCTGGCAACTGCCAGCGCGATCGCGAGGTCGGCACCCGGCTCGGTGACCCGCACGCCGCCCGCGGCGCTCGCGTACACATCGGTACCCGTGAGCGGAACGCCGGCGCGTTGCTCGAGGACAGCCAAGAGCAACGCGAGGCGAGCGGAGTCGAGACCGGTGGCCGATCGGCGAGGTGGTCCGCCCCCCGACGGCGCGACCAGTGCCTGCACCTCCACAAGCAGCGGACGCGCCCCGTCGAGCACCGCCGCGATCGCGGAGCCCGACGTGCCGGAGCGGCGATCGGCCAGGAACAGCGCGGACGCGTCGGGCACGCCGACGAGGCCGGTCTCCCCCATCTCCATGAGCCCGAGCTCCTGCGTGGAGCCGAACCGATGCTTGAGCGCGTGCAGGAACCGCAGCGTGTGATGGCGGTCGCCGTCGAAGGACACGACGGTGTCGACCACGTGCTCGAGTGTGCGCGGTCCCGCGAGCGTGCCTTCCTTCGTGACGTGCCCCACGAGGAGCACCGGGAGTGCACGCGCCTTGGCCAGGCTGACGAGTCGGTGCGCGCAGTCGCGTACCTGCGTGATCGAACCGGGCGCGCCGGGCAGCGCGGGATCGGTGACAGCTTGGATGGAGTCGACGGCGAGCACATCGGGCTGCGCGTTGTCGACATGCGCGAGCACATCGGGGAGCGAGGTGTCGGCAACGAGCAGGAGCCCCGCCTCCAACGCGCCGACGCGCTCGGCCCGCAGACGAACTTGCTCCGGCGACTCTTCGGCGCCGACCAGCAGACACCGAGCGCCCGCCGCCGCCATCGCACCGAGTGCTTGAAGCAACAGCGTGCTCTTGCCCATGCCGGGTTCGCCGCCGAGCAACGTGACCGAACCGGGCACCAGCCCACCGCCCAGCACGCGGTCGAGCTCGCCGATCCCGGTGCGGCGCCGATCGGATGCGCTGGTGGCCACCTCTCCGATCGGGACCGGCGCGTCGAGGTGTCTTGGGCTACCGGACGGGGTGGTTTGGCTGGAGATCATGGATCCCCACTCGCCGCAGCCGGGGCACCGCCCCAACCAACGCGGGGCCTCGGCCCCGCAGCCTTCACACCGATGAACTGTCTTCTGCTTCATACCCCGCACCATCGCGCTCCCCTGTGACAGCGTCGGAAAGCTCGAGCTGCTCGGCGGACAGCGGACTTGAGGGAGCGGGCCACGCCGGCGTGGGAAATGCCGGCGTGGGAAGCGGCGGCGGCAGGGGCTCGGGTTCCGGCTCCACCGTGACTTCCACTACGTCCTCAGGCTCAGGCACGGGATCGGCGTCGGGTTGCTTGGCAACGGGTGTAGCGGCCGGCTTCGTGCCGGTGACATATCGGGCCGGTGGCAACAGGTGCCAGATGCGTCGAGATCGCCGGACGTCGACAAGGTTGCACGCTCGAAGCGCGTCGACGTAGTTGCTCGTGTTGTGACGGTCGATGAGCACAACCAGTCCGCCCGGCATGAGCACGCGGGCGATCTCACGGATCGCGTGCACGCGCGACTCGAACCCGGCGATGTGGTGGAGCGCGAGCCCTGAGACCACGGCGTCAAACGAGTTATCAGGAAACGGCAGTGCGCGTACATCGGCACTCGTCACGTCGAGCTGGTGGTCCACTCCCTCGAAGTGCGCGTTGCGGAGGGCGAGCTCGGCGTCGATCACCACGCCGTCCACCGCATGCCACCGGTCCACGCCATACGCACGGCCCTGGTCGTTCAACCGGCGCGCAACTTCAACCAGCAGCAGACCACGACCGCAGCCCACGTCGAGCACGCGTTCGTCACCCTGGAGCTCGAGGCGGTCGATGACCCGGACGCGCTCGCGAAGCTTGTGCACTCGACTCGAGCGCACGAGCTCGAGACCGATCAGCGAGATGAGCAGCGCAGCTCCGAACGCGACGGCCATGACGCCAACGTGATCGAGGATCCCACTCACCACGGTCACAAGTAACGCGACGGCCACACCCAGCCCGAGACCGCGCAGCGCACCGGGCGAGTCGATCCCGTAATCACCTGCTGGTCCTGTTTGCTGCACTCGAAAGAGTTTGGCCTGCGCTCTCTAGCTGCCGGTGTTGGCGGCGAACGTCACTCGGAAGCGGGCGCCGCCGCCTTCGGCTGGCTCAACGGTGGCGCGTCCACCGTGGGCCTCGGCGACCTGCCGCACGATGGCGAGCCCGAGTCCGGAGCCGGGCAGGCTGCGGGCTGCGGGGGCTCGCCAGAACCGGTCGAACACCAGCGGCGCATCGGCTGGGTCCACACCGGGGCCGTGGTCGCGCACGGTGACTTCGGACCCGGCGACGGCCACTTCGACGATGGCCCCCTCGGGACTCCATTTGCCTGCGTTGTCGAGCAGGTTGGTAACGGCGAGGCCGATCCGATCGGGCACCCCCGTGACCGTTGAGGGAACGAGGTGCGTCTCGAACCGCACGGCGGGCCAATGGAACTCCGCGTTCTCGACTGCTTCGCTCACGACTTCGTCGAGGCGTACCCGCTCCACGTGCTCGACCGGCTCGTCGCCGCGAGCGAGGTCGATGACTCCCCCGACGAGCGCACTGAGCTCCATGAGCTGTCCGTCGATGTCGCGACGCAGGCGCTCCCGGTCGTCGACGCTGAGCTCGCCTTCGCGAGCGAGCACCTCGATGTTCGTGCGCAGGCTGGTGATCGGAGTGCGCAGCTCGTGCGAAGCATCGGCGACGAGGCGGCGCTGTGCGGTAAGCGACTCGTCGAGTGCGGCGAGCATCGAGTTGAAGCTGGTCGCGAGGCGCGCGACCTCGTCGTCTCCTCCCCCTTGTCCGAAATCGCCCATGTCCACCCGGCGCGAAAGGTCTCTGGTTGCCGTCACGTCCTCGACCGTCTCGGTGAGCCGGTGGACCGGACGCAACGTGGCTCGAGCCGCGAGCAAGGCCAGGATCGCGGCCACGATCACGCCGACCCCGGCGGCGGCGAGCAGGAGCCAGCGCAGGTCGCCGAGCACGGCGTCGACCTCGTCGAGCGGTCGCGCCACTTGGAGCGCGTTGCCGCGGGTCCAGGGCACGGTGAGCACGCGGATCTCGGTGCCATCAATCTCAGTTTCCGAGTAGAAGGCGTCGCGTTCGTCGGCGGCGACGGCGCGCGCTGCGTTGCTGATGGGCAGCGGTCCACCGGCACCGCTGGAAGCCCGCACGTCACCACTCTCGGTGATGATCTGCGCGAATCCACCCGCCGCGCCCAACGCCGGTGGTGGGAGCCGAGCGGGAGCACCGGGCGCGCGTCGATCGCGCAGGTTCGTGAGCTGACGGGCGCGCTCTTGGAGCGTCTCGTCGACGTTCTTGCGCAGCTCACTGTCGGTGGCGTTATACGCAAACAGTGCCACCGCGATGGAAGCGAGCGCGGCCGCCGCGACTGCGGCGAGAACCAGGCGTCGGCGCAGGCTCACAGTTCGCGCCCGCTCATACCAGGCTCATGTTTCGCGCAAGGAGTACCCGATGCCGCGCACGGTGTGGAGCAGCCGCGGCTCGCCGTCGGCTTCGGTCTTGCGGCGCAAGTACCCGATGTACACCTCGAGCGAGTTGGACGCCGGGCCGAAGTCGTAGCCCCAGACGCGCTCGAAGATCAGCGATCGTGGGAGCACTTGGCGCGGGTTCTCGAGGAACAGCTCGAGGAGGGCGAACTCGGTGCGGGTGAGCTCGAGCAGTCGTTCGCCGCAATGCACTTCACGGGTGCCGGGGTGGAGCGTGAGGTGCGCATACGTCATGACCTCGGCGCTTTCGAGCCCGGGGTCACGGTCGTCGATTCGGCGCAACAGCGCACGGAGCCGAGCGAGCAGCTCGTCGAGCGCGAACGGCTTGACCACGTAGTCGTCGGCGCCCGCGTCGAGCCCTTCCACCCGTTCCTCGATCGCATCGCGGGCCGTCAACATCAGGATCGGGGTGCGATCGCCACCTTTCCGGAGCTGGCGGCACACCTCGAGGCCGTCCACATCGGGCAGGCGCAGGTCGAGCACGACCGCATCGGCCGGCTGACGTTGCTGGCGTTCGACCGCAGGCAGGCCGGCGCTCACGGTCTCCACCTCATACCCCTCGAGATGCAGGGCGCGCTCCAACGCCTCACGCACCGCCCGGTCATCGTCGACGAGCAGCACGCGCATCACCGAAGTCTGGCGCGCCAGCCTGAGAGGTTGCTGAATCACGGTTGTGGGCTCACGCCGTGCGCTCACGATCGCCGCGGTGGATCGGGTCCGGTCCAGTCGGCGGCGGGGGACGAAGCGCTTGTTGGCGCCTTCGCCGAGGAGTCGCAGGTTGTGGGCGTGCTTGTAGCGGTGGTGGTACTTGCAGAGCGGATTGAGATTCGAGAGTCGGGTGGGGCCACCTTCTGACCACGGCCGGTTGTGGTCGTCCTCGAGATGTCGGCTGACATCACAGCCTTCGATCACACACTGGGAGTAGAGCTCGGCGAGTGCGGTTTCGAGGACGGCGGGAACCTTGCGGCCGAGGTGCACAACCGAGTGCACGTCGACCCCGTCGGTGACGATCGCTTTGAAGAACGCGCCTTGGGCCATCCGCAACGCGACCGCCACCGGGATGGGGCCGGTGCCGACGATCTCGCACACCTCACCGGGCTCGGACCATCCGCGCAACGCAGCGGCATCGAGACGCACCACCACCGTCGTGTCGCCTCCCGACGACTTCGCGGGTGCGCGCTCCCCGTTCGAGGCGTCGGCCATCGCGACCAGCGCATCGAACGCGTAGGCCTCGGGCCGTTCGTACTCGCCCGTCTTGCGGGCCGCGGCGAACAACTCCTTCTCGAACGGGACAAGCCGCGCCATGATCCGCGCCGTCGCATCCACCGGGCCGCGCACATCGATGCGGCCGGTCCCGTCGGGATCCTCGAAATGTCGGATCGCGCGCGCCTTGCGGATGCGCTCGTAGTTCGCCATCTCATCCGTGCGCGCCGCTGCGCGCGTTCGGGCGCAACGGTCCTTCAACGTCTTCATTCCGTCGCGCTCGGCGCTTCGCAGCAACTCGCGTTCAGCATCCGGGTCGGCACTCGCCGCCCCGACCACCTCGTTCGCCTGTGGGCCCGACAGGCGCCCGGCGCGCATCGCGGCCTGCGTCGCCGGCAGCTCGACCACCTTCTCCGCGGTGTCCAACGTGGCCCGCGCCGCCCCCACCGAGGTGCCAGCAAGTGACGCCAGCCAGGTGGCCGCATCGCGGTGATACCCACCGGCCCATGCACCTGTGACCTTGACGCGCTGCACAGCCAGGGTCGTGGCGGCATCTGCCAGCTTCTTGATCTGCGCGCACTGCTCCACCAACCGCCGCGCCTGACCCCCATCCAGTACGTCGACATCGAGCTCAGCCACGCCCGCACGAAGGAGCTCGAGAGTCTGGGCGATCTTGGCGGACATCACACCTCCCCGAGGAGTTGGCCGAACCTCAACTGGGGGAAGTGCTCCCGGCACTCTACCGAACGTATGTTCGCAATGTCAAGTCGGGAGCAAGAATCTTCTGCGAGCTACTTGCCCAATACAGCGGCCAGTACGGCCACGACGACGACCGCCAGACCGACCACGGCGGGAATTCTCACAGCCGAATCTTGCCCGCCCCTCTACGGCGGTGTCGGGCGGCGTACCCCGACTTGGTTCTGAGATCTTCCCGAAGAGTGCGTGAGGGTCCCGTGTCGGGAGCGCCGCTCACCCCTCACCCAGGCCGACCTGGGCGGCGGCCCGGAGGGGGCGGCGGGCCCGGGCGGCGGCCCGGGGGACTGGTCGGGCGCGGCTGGGGGACGTGCGGGCGCGGATCGTGCGGACCGCGCGGCTGCTCCTCGTGTGGGAGATGCGGGTCCGGGACGTGCGGGCGCGGATCATGTGGCCCGCGCGGCTGCTCCTCATGCGGGAGATGCGGTTCCGGAACATGGGGGCGCGGATCGTGCGGACCGCGCGGCTCCACATGTGGACGCGGGACCGGCGGTCGGTTCGGACCGCGACGGGGTGGGCCTTCGAGACCACCGGGGCCGGGCTTCGGACGCACGGGTGGGCGCGGCTTCGCGGGCGGCTTGGGTCGGCGGCGTGGTCGAGGACGGCCACCGCGCACCCACAACACGACGGCTCCGATGGCGAGCACCAACGCCGCAATGAGGAACAGCAGCCGCCGCATGTCGCGCACGCTTGCGAGCGCGGCGACCGGCGTGACCGCACCCGGCTCGGCGGCGAATGTCTGCGGCGCTTCCCCCGGAAGCCGGACGACAACGCGCAGACCGAACGACGACTTGAGCTGCGCGAGCAGCTGTTGGTCGATGACCGCGGGATCGACGCTCTGCGCGCTCAGGTTCGTGAGCAGCTCGGTGTCGGTCGGCACACCGGTGGTGACGTTCTCCAGGTCGACCGTGCCGGCGACGCCGTACTCCGTCGCCAGGAAGCCGGGCTCGCGACTGGCGCTCAGTCGTAACGGTCCGCTGTCGCCGCTCGCCTCGCGAATGATGCCCTCGACCTGCTCAGGGGACTCGAACGGCCGCGTGAGCACGATCGATGCAGCACCGTCCTCGGCCCGGGTCCACGCACCCACGTCCCAGCCGCCGTCGGCGAGGTCGTCGAGTCGCACCGCCTGCTCCAACGGCACGCCGCCCGACTCGGCGGCGGTCACGGCTTCGGCGTCGGCATCCACCACGAGCCGCACAACTCCCGAGCCGTTCTCGCGCACCCGCACGTCGAGCGTGGCGTCGACCGAGCACCCGGCCCCGAGCAGCGCGACGAAGACAACGAGCAGCGCGCGGATACGACCCGTGCGGCGGAGCAGCACACGCCCGCCGATCACACGAAGCAGGGAGTGTGGAGTGATCGACTACCTGGTCGGGTTAGGCCGAGCCCTCGGCCGAGCCCGTGCCGGCAACCTCGACGGGCGGCGCCTCGGGCGGCTCCACCGCTGCGATGGAGCGGAACACCACGTCGTCGGAGTCGGGGTCGGCATCGACCACGATCGTCTCGCCGGCGTTGAACTCCTTCCACAGGATCTTCTCGGAGAGCGGGTCCTCGATCATCCGCTGGATCGCGCGGCGCAACGGACGGGCGCCGAGCTGCGGGTCGTAGCCCTTGCGAGCGAGCAGCGACTTCGCCTCCGGCGTGAGCTCGAGCGTGAGGCCCTGGCCTTCGAGCTGACCCTGCACTCGCTTGATCATGAGGTCGACGATCTCGGTGACCTCGTCCTGGGAGAGCTCGGCGAAGACGATGACCTCGTCGATGCGGTTCAGGAACTCGGGACGGAAGCTCTTCTTGAGCTCGTCCATCACCTTGTCCTTCATCTTCTCGTAGTTGACGGCCTCGTTCGCGGTGCCGAAGCCGATCTGCGCCTTGCGCAGGTCGGCAGTTCCGAGGTTCGACGTCATGATGATCACGGTGTTCTTGAAGTCGACGGTGCGACCCTGCGCGTCGGTGAGACGCCCGTCCTCGAGGATCTGGAGGAGCGTGTTGAACACGTCGGGGTGCGCCTTCTCGATCTCGTCGAACAGCACGACCGAGAACGGCTTGCGCCGCACGGCTTCGGTGAGCTGACCACCTTCGTCGTAGCCCACGTAGCCAGGGGGCGAACCGACGAGGCGCGACACGGTGTGCTTCTCCATGTACTCGCTCATGTCGAGCTGGATCAGCGAGTTCTCGTCGCCGAAGAGGAACTCGGCGAGCGTCTTGGCCGTCTCGGTCTTCCCGACACCCGAGGGGCCGAGGAAGATGAACGATCCCGACGGGCGCTTCGGGTCTTTGAGGCCCGCGCGCGTGCGGCGGATCGCCTGGGAGACCGCCTTGATCGCGGGGTCCTGGCCGATGACGCGCTTGTGCAGCTCGTCCTCCATACGCAGGAGCTTGGCGGTCTCTTCCTCGGTGAGCTTGAACACGGGGATGCCGGTCCAGAGCGCGAGCACCTCGGCGATGGACTCTTCGGTGACCTCGTTGAAGAGGTCGACGCCGTCGGCCTGGAACTCGGCCTCCTTGGCGGTGCGCTGCTCGAGCAGCTCCTTCTCACGGTCGCGTAGCGACGCGGCCCGCTCGAACTGCTGACCCTCGATCGCCTCTTCCTTGTCCTTGCGGACCTTGGCGATCTCGTCTTCGAGCTCGCGGAAGTCGGGCGGCGCCTGCATGCGACGGATGCGCAGGCGCGAGCCAGCTTCGTCGATGAGGTCGATCGCCTTGTCAGGCAGGTGACGGTCAGAGATGTAGCGGTCGGCGAGGTTCGCCGCGGCAACGAGCGCCTGGTCGGTGATCGTGACGCGGTGGTGCGCCTCGTAGCGATCGCGCAGACCCTTCAGGATCTCGATCGTGTGCGCGACGGTGGGCTCCTCGACCTTGATCGGCTGGAAGCGACGCTCGAGCGCAGCGTCCTTCTCGAGGTGCTTGCGGTACTCGTCGAGCGTGGTCGCGCCGATCGTCTGGAGCTCACCGCGCGCCAGCATCGGCTTGAGGATGCTCGCAGCGTCGATGGCACCTTCGGCTGCGCCGGCGCCCACGAGCGTGTGCAGCTCGTCGATGAACAAGATGATGTCGCCGCGCGTGCGGATCTCTTTCAGCACCTTCTTGAGGCGCTCTTCGAAGTCGCCGCGGTAGCGGGAGCCGGCCACGAGCGCGCCGAGGTCGAGGGTGTAGAGCTGCTTGCCCTTGATGGTCTCAGGCACGTCGCCGCCGACGATGTCGGACGCGAGGCCTTCGACGATGGCCGTCTTGCCCACGCCAGGCTCACCGATCAGCACCGGGTTGTTCTTGGTGCGCCGACTCAGTACCTGCATGACCCGCTCGATCTCCTTCTCGCGACCGATGACGGGATCGAGCTTCTTCTCGCGGGCGAGCTGGGTGAGGTTGCGACCGAACTGGTCGAGCACCAACGAGCCGGAGGGCTGACCCTCGGCACCGGGGCCGCCACCGGCCGGGGCGCCTTCACCCTTGGCGCCGGCGTAGCCCGAGAGGAGCTGGATGACCTGCTGGCGCACGCGCGAGAGATCGGCGCCGAGCTTCACGAGCACTTGCGCGGCGACACCTTCGCCCTCGCGGATCAGCCCGAGAAGGATGTGCTCGGTGCCGATGTAGTTGTGCCCAAGTTGGAGCGCCTCGCGCAACGAGAGCTCGAGCACCTTCTTGGCGCGCGGCGTGAACGGGATGTGGCCCGACGGGGCCTGCCCGCCGTGACCGATGATCTCTTCCACCTGGGCACGCACAGCTTCGAGCGAGATGCCGAGCGACTCAAGCGCCTTCGCGGCGACACCCTCGCCCTCGTGAATGAGGCCGAGGAGGATGTGCTCCGTGCCGATGTAGTTGTGGTTGAGCAGGCGCGCTTCTTCCTGCGCCAGCACAACAACTCTTCGGGCCCGATCCGTAAAGCGCTCGAACACCCTGTTGCACCTCTCTTCTGGGAAACCTCAGTGTACCCACCGGGGTTCTGGGAACCCTCCGCACCTTGATTCGACACGCTCGGTACCGAAAGTGAGAGGCAGTCTTGCTTTCAGCGTCTGACGGCGCGGGATTGTTCCCGCATCCCTGGTCGCCTCCGCAGGCTCCGGCTCCTGCCGGCGTTCGGGAGGCAAGCCCCACCGAACGCCTCCCCCGGTTGGTGAAATCTCCGCCTTCTGCGTACCGTGGATGGCGTATGAGGCTGGCCGAGACCCTTGAACTCGCACCGTTGGCCGACGACCTCGCCCGAGTCGAGGCCCGGCTCCAGGAAGCGGTGGCCCATCCCGACCGATTCCTCGGCGATGTGGCGTCGCATCTGGTCGCCGCCGGGGGTAAGCGCATCCGCCCGACCCTCACGCTGTGTGCGACGTACGCCGCGACCTCGGGCGACGGGCCGGTCTCCGACGAAGCCATCACCGGTGCCGTCGCCGTCGAGCTCGTGCACCTCGGCTCGCTGTACCACGACGACGTGATCGACGAGGCCGAGATCCGACGGGGCGTGCCGAGCGTGAACGCGCGGTGGTCGAACATCGTCGCGATCCTCTCGGGCGACTATCTCCTCGCGCGCGCGTCTGCGCTCGCGGCGTCGCTCGGCGCCGACGTGGCCGGGTTGCTCGCCGACACGATCGGTGAGCTGTGCCGGGGCCAGGTGCTCGAGCTCCAGCACATCTACGACGTCGGTCGGTCCGAAGAGGACTACCAGTCCACGATCGAGGGCAAGACGGCGTCGCTGTTCGCCACGGCGTGCCGCATCGGCGGGATGGTCAGCAACGTCGACGAGCCCACCCTCGATGCCCTCACCCGGTACGGCCACCACCTCGGCATGTGCTTCCAGATCGTCGACGACTGCCTCGACCTCACCGCCACCGACGAGACCCTCGGCAAGCACGCCGGCCAAGACCTCGTCGAGGGCATCTACACGCTGCCGGTGATCTACGCGATCGGCACCTGCGAGCCGTTGCGCGATCTGCTCGGCGGACCGCTGGACGGCGCGCGCCTCGACGAGGCCCGCGCGCTGGCCACCTCCGATGGCTGGGTG